>JAYVPF010000360.1:0-10999 GCA_043757535.1 Burkholderiales bacterium | reverse complement strand
CGCTTCGCGGAAACAAGAAATCGATGAAAAATACGGAATTGCCTGAAATTTAGGCACCGCATAGTTTGCGAATTAGGGGCTTTTCTGTCAGACACTAGCTACGAAATTGGCTGGGAAAGTTACCGAAACGATTGCTGATGTTGCCTCAGTTTCGGACGGTAATCACTTCTCTGTTAGCGCAGATTACGTGGACGAAGGCACGCCGTATTACTGCGGCCAAGATGTCGTGGGAAATTTCTTCGTCGAGGAAGCGTCACCGAATTTCATCACGTCGGCAGCTTTTCAACGAGGCTATATGTCTCGTTCACACCTTAAGAGGGGAGACGTGCTGCTGTCGATCGTTGGCACCATTGGAGAAGCAAGTCTGGTATCGAGCGACCGCGATGCAACTTGTAGCTGCAAGCTCGCCATACTCAGGCCATACAGCGTGCGCCCTGAGTATTTGGCCGTCTATCTGCTTACTCGACACGGTCGAAGCCAAATCACGCGCAACACCAGAGGCGCTGTTCAGATGGGTTTTATTCTTGAAGATATGGATCAGATTCGTATCCCAAGATTTAGCGATAGGTTTCAAGCTGCGATCAGCGAATCTGTTGATCGCTCTAAGCGCAGTCTTTTTGAGTCATCAGTAGAGACGGAAAGTTCTACGCAGCTGCTGCTGGCCGGTTTAGGTCTCGAAAGCTGGCAAGCACCGGAGCCGCTCAGTTACACGCTAAACAGTCAGATTGCTTTTACGGCGGGCCGACTGGATGCGGAATACTTTGCCCCCAGCGTGAGTCAATTGCTCGTGCGTTTGAACCGCGATCAATTGAATATTGGCGATGTCGCGCCCTCTCGTCATGAACCGTTCAAGCCGAACGTATCTGGCGACTTCAACTACATTGAGATCGGTAATTTGCGAGGCGATGGCACTGTTACTGCTGATCGGATTCCAATGCGTGAAGCGCCAAGCCGCGCCAATCAATTTGTGCGAACCGGCGACGTCATTACCTCGACTGTGAGATCCATTCGGCGACTTTCAGCGGTGGTTTCGTCAGAACAAAATGGAGCGGTTTGCTCCTCCGGTTTTGTGGTGCTGCAACCTACGCACATCGCGCCTGAAGTTTTGGTGACATATTTGCGTCTGCCCATCATCTGCCAGCTTATGGACTTGCACACGAGCGCCAGCCTCTATCCCGCCATATCAGAGCGCGATCTACTGAGCCTCCCAATACCGTGCATTGAAAAGAAAACTCAGGCTACGATTTGTAGCGCAGTGCTGTCGGCGCGCCGCGCTCGCGATCAGGCAGCAGAACTCCTCGAATCCGCCAAACGCGCAGTAGAAATCGCCATCGAAGATTCCGAGGCTGCGGCGTTGAAATACTTGAAGGCTGTGACGAAGTAAATCCGAGTTTGTGAGCGTGATTCTCGCTATAGAGATCAACGCTTTTGATGCTGTTGTGTGACTCCAGCCAAATGTTGGCCGGCGCAACCCCGACCACAAAGAAGCGCCAGCCCGCGCTTTCAGGCGGCGTGTTGATTTTGATGCGGGCGGTTGCTTCCTTCTCCATGTGTGCGGTTTTGTCGTGTGAGTCAACGCGATTTGCTGCGCGCCCGAGTGGTACGCGATCACCGCGCGCTGCGCGTTGTTCAAACAATGCAGCGGTGTCCATCGCAGAGGCTTTTTCTGCGACTGCTACAGCGATGAATTGGTTGAGCGAAGTTTGATCCCGCTCGGCGAGTTTTTTTTGCGTGCGCGTGCAGTGATTCCGGGAGTCGGAGGGCAAAGGTGCTCATGATGCGAACATCGCCTGCAGGGTTTGCAGCGTCGACACCAACGTCGGTGGACGCAAAGCTCCCAGCCGCTTGACCAGTCGCATGCGGTCAAGCGTACGAATCTGGTCGAGCACGATGAGGCCCTGTTTGCTCTGAAACGTCAATGGCACGCGGAACGCGGCTGGGCGTGAGCCCGTGGTCATTGGTGCGACTATGACCGTGCGTAAATGGTCGTTCATGTCGTCGGGGGAGATGATGACGCAGGGGCGGGTTTTCTGAATTTCGCTGCCTACGGTCGGGTCGAGTTGGGCAAGCCATATTTCGCCAGTCTTCACAGCTTCGTTACCAGACCAGTTTGCTGTCGTCCGCGTTTTTGACTTCTGGCCAGACGAGCGCGTCGTCGCCATCTGCCGCGAGGCGTGCGGCATCTACCGCCCAGCCTTCACGCGGGTTGCGGCGAATTGGCCGGATTTCGATCACGCCGTCGTGCACCTGCATATCGGCGGTGCCTTCGAGGCCGACCTGCGCGAGGATGGGTTTGGGGATGAGCACACCGTGCGAATTGCCCATTTTGCGGACTGCTACTTCCATGATTGACGATCCGGTTTGCCGTTAGCACAATGGTAGCACGAGTAATTCATGCGAGTGCTTGATCGATGGCGCGTCTGACATTTTTACGAGCGATCAGGGCGAGGCTTCCGGCAACGGCCCCGTGCCATGACGGCAGACGATTCGCCATCCGTCACCGCGAACGACCCAGACGTCCGTTAGCATGAAGACACCGCTCCAGTCCTGAGCGCCGACCGAGGCGCGCTGGCGCGTTCGCGAGTGCACGATGGCGAACTGATCGAACGGGCGCACGAGGATTTCGAGCCATTCGAACGATTCGCAGTTGAAGGGCCCCTTTGCGTTCACCAGCCACCCTGCCTTTGGCATCAGCATGCCGCGTGCGCTTGAGAGCAGAAACTCGTCGTCAAGAATGCGCTCGCAAGTTTCAATATCCTTGTTCATCCACGCGATCATCCATTCGCGCTCCAGTTTCGGCAGTTCAGTCATGGGATCGGGATGCATCGCGGTCTCCTGATGGTGGAATTGGGCAAATGAAGTGATTGCGGCTAGCTGCGCCGATCCTCAATCGTTCATAGTCTCACGACTGCTGACGCCATTCGCGATAAAACTGCGTTAATAACATTTGCTAGATTTGCCGATTAATTTTGAGGAAACCGCTATGCCCACCCTAAAAGTAGAACTGTACGAAGGCCGAACGATTGAGCAGAAGCGGGCTTTTGCCGAAAAAGTGACGGTGCTGGTGTCGGAGACTTTGGGCGGTGCGCCTGAGGCAGTGCAGGTGATTTTTGACGAGATCAAGAAGGAGAATTGGGCGACGGGTGGGAGGCTGGCCTCTGATCCGAAAGGCTGACATTGCTGAGTTTAGATTTTGCTGACTTGCCGTCACCCTGTAGGGCTTCTCGGGATTTTTCAGTGGTATCAGCATTTGCTTGAAAGTACGTCTGCATCGGGGCTAAGGCTTAATTCGGCTGATAGTCGAGTTGTACCATTTTACGCGTTACGCCCTAGATAACTGGTTGTTTCGGCGCAAAGCTGATAGCAATTGCACCGTTGATGACGACTACGCACTACAGCCGCTAAACTGCGCTGAGCGTGGCCCGATCAAATGTCGGTCGGGCGGAGCGATTTCGGGGGAATCAATTTCATGACGGGCATGACGGGCTACCGCATCATTGCGCTGTTGCTTATCGCTGCCGGGCTGACGCTCGTGCCGTGGTACGCGCTGCAGGACAGTTTTTACGCGTTCAAGTGGATCGCAAATTTCGGTGGCAAAGACTTTGCCCCGGCGCTGATCCAGATTCCGACTTACGGCAAGGTTTGGCTGATTTTGCTGCCCGCGCTGTTGCTGGCGACAGTCGGGCTTTACGCGCGGCCCGTGAACACGGCCACAGCCGCGGAGGGGGCCGTGCGCTCATGGGCCAAGATGGTGGCGTTCATCGGTGCGGGCGGCGCGCTCTACATCCTGGCGCAGGGCTTTGCAATTTCTTCGCAGGGTTACGCCTTTGAGTCGCTGAAGGCCATGATGCCTGAAATCAACGGCGGCCAGTTCGGCATGGGCGCGGGCGCGCTTCTGGTGGGGATCGGGTTCATCCTCATTTGCGCCGACGGCATTGCCACGATGGGCTACTTTCGCGGGGATCGATTCATCGCATCGTCGTTGTTGTGCATCGTCGTTTTGATTGTGCTGTTTGTGTTTTTCCCGGTGATGCGCATTTTGTACGAGGGCATTCTCGATCAGGATCGCGTTTGGTCGATCACGGCGCTGTGGGAGCGCTTTGGTCAGCGCAAGTTGTGGAATTTGGTGCCCGGCTGTTTGTGGGGCGGCAGCGGTTGTGGCGTGGCGTGGAACACGTTGTGGCTGGCGCTGTTGTGCGCGACCGGAACGACGTTCATGGGCCTGATGCTGGCGCTGATCGTGACGCGTTCGAACTTTCGCGGCAAGAAGATTTTGCGCTTGTTGACGGTGCTGCCGATCATCACGCCCCCGTTTGTTGTTGGCCTATCGCTCATCATGCTGTTCGGGCGCGCTGGCGTGGTCAATCAGTTCCTTGAATTTGCCTTCGGTATTCCGCAGACGCGCTGGATTTACGGCTTGCCCGGCGTGTTGCTGGCGCAATTGTTTGCCTTCACACCGGTCGCGTTTTTGGTGTTGATCGGCGTGGTCGAAGGCGTGAGCCCGACGCTGGAAGAGGCAAGCCAATCGCTGCATGCGAGCAAGTGGCAAACGTTCCGTTTTGTGACCTTGCCGCTGATGGCACCGGGCTTAGCGAACGCATTTCTGGTGGGCTTCATTGAGTCGATAGCAGACTTCGGTAATCCTGTGGTTTTGGGCGGCAACTTTGGCGTGATGGCGACCGAGATTTACTTTGCGATTGTCGGCGCGCAACTCGATCAGGGCAAGGCGGCGGTGTACTCGCTGATCCTTCTCGCGTTCGCACTGTTCGCGTTCTGGTTGCAACGCAAAGCGACGGCGAAGAAGAGCTTCGTCACCGTGTCCGGCAAGGGCGATACGGGCCTTCCGAGCCCGCTGCCGGATGGCGTTCGTCGCACTGCCATTGCTGTTGGTGTGCCGTGGCTTGCGTTGACGGTAGTGCTCTACGGCATGAGCATCTTCGGCGCGTTCGTGAAAGTCTGGGGCCGCGATCACACCTTGACGCTGGATCATTTCGTCAAGGCGTTTTCGATTGATCATGGGCCACATGGCTGGTTGTTTACGGGGGCTGCGTGGCACTCGCTGCTGAACACGTTGCAGTTCTCGCTCGCCGCTGCGCCACTCACGGCGATCATCGGTATTTTGTCGGCGTACCTCATTGCACGAACGACGTTCAAAGGCCAGCGCGCGTTTGAGTTTTTGACGCTGTTGTCTTTCGCGATTCCCGGCACGGTCATCGGCGTGGCGTACATCTTTGCATTCAATGTGCCGCCGATTGAGTTGACGGGAACAGGGCTCATCATCGTGCTCTGCTTCGTGTTCCGCAATTTGCCGGTGGGCGTGCGCGGCGGGATTGCTGCGCTATCGCAGCTCGATAAATCGCTGGATGAAGCGAGCACCACATTGGGGGCCAACGGCGCGACGACGTTCCGACGCGTGTTGATGCCGCTGATGAAGCCCGCGATTGTCGGCGCACTGATTTACGGCTTCGTGCGCTCGATGACCACCGTGAGCGCGATTGTGTTCCTCGTGTCCGGCGACACCGAAGTTGCAACGACCTACATCATCGGTCGGGTGATTAACGGCGACTATGGCGTGGCGATTGCGTACTGCTCGGTGCTGATCCTGATCATGGTGATTGCGATTGTGCTGGTACAGTGGCTCGTTGGCGCGCGCACGTTGGGGCGACGCACGACTGTGACTGGGCCGGTGATGGCACCTCTGGCGGTGGCGGGATGATGGCGAGCCTAGTGCCTCTTTGGATCAGGCTGGTTTGGCCCCCTCTCCCCCGGAGGGAGAGGGCTGGGGAGAGGGGGACGGTGGCATCCTCATTCCCCGATTTCTCCGCTAGGTACCAAACCCTTCTCCCCGGCCCAAACTTGGGCCAAGCGTGGCCCGCTCTCCCGCAAGGGGAGCGGGGACAAAACATTGCCTCGTCGAAATTATTTTCATGGTTGACAAAATGACATCTACCACCAAAGGCACCCTCGAATTCATCAACGTAGTCAAAGATTACGGCACCGGTGAGCCCGCCGTAAAAGGCATTTCGTTTCGCATCGAAGACGGTCAACTCGTCACGCTGCTCGGGCCATCTGGTTGCGGAAAAACGACGACATTGCGCATGGTCGCGGGTCTTGAGCTACCGAACGCAGGACAAATTCTGCTCGGTGGAAAAGACGTCACCGCCCAATCCGCCGCGCAACGCAACGTATCGCTGGTGTTCCAGAGCTACGCGCTGTTTCCGCATATGAGCGTGATGGAAAACGTCGGATACGGCCCGACGGTTCGTGGCACCAAGAAGCCAGAAGTCGAAGCAAAAGTCAACGCAGTGTTGAAGCTCATCGGCCTAACCGGTTTTGAAAAGCGTCTGCCATCCGAGCTCTCAGGCGGGCAGCAACAACGCGTGGCCATTGCCCGCGCGCTGGTGCTTGAGCCCGCCGTGCTTCTGTTCGATGAACCGCTCTCCAACCTCGACACCAAACTGCGTCGCCATGTCCGCGAAGAAATTCGCGAACTGCAACAGCGACTGCAAATCACCTGCGTGTACGTCACCCACGACCGAGAGGAGGCGATGGCCGTGTCCGATCATATTATCGTGATGGATCGTGGCACCATTGCCGAGGCGGGCACGCCACACCAGTTGTTCTTCCAGCCGCGCACGGCCTTTGTTGCCGATTTTTTGTCGGAAGCGAACGTGGTCAAGGGCGAGGTGGTTGCTTTTGAAAACGGCAAGGCATTGCTGACGCTTGGTGATTCACGCTTCGATATCGAGACTGATTGTGCAACCGTCGGCGAGGCAAAAATCGCGCTGCGCCCCGACGTGTTTGAAGTCACGACGGACGCTAACGCCATTGCAGAGTGGCCAGCGCTCGAAGCCACTGTGCAGAAGTGTGCGTTCATCGGCAAAGGCGTTGAGCTGGTCGTTGATACGATTGCCGGTGAGATGTTCGTCTTCCTGCCAAAGGAAAAAATCGTTCGCGAAATCGGCAGCAAAGTGCGCTTGGCCTTTCCGGCTGACGAGGCACGTTTGATCGTATAGCAATACCTGCACTACGCGTTTCAGCTATAAGCCGGTTGAATGAGAATAAACCTCGGGAAGCAGATTGAATCACCATTCAGTTTGTTGCCGAAGAGACGGAAACGGGCGTTCCCCGCTTTCTGTCAGGACTATTATCCAGGAGTGCCCAGCAAATGTCGTACAAGTTTCTAGTCACTTTTTGCATGCTGACGATAATGGTGGTGTCAGGCCGGGCCTCGGCGCAGGACATCGTGCTCGGCCAGTCCGTCGCGCTATCGGGTCCAGCACAGGAACTGGGCCGCGAAATGCAGTTGGGGGCGAAAACTTATTTTGATCTGGTCAACGCGACCGGTGGGATTCGCGGTCGCAAGATCGTACTTAAAACGCTCGACGATGGTTACGAGCCAACGCGCGCTGAGGCGAATACGAAGCAGTTTGTGGAAGACGGTGGTGTGCTCGCGCTGTTCGGCTACGTTGGCACGCCGACCAGCGCCGCCTCAATTCCGCTGGCAGCAAAAGCGAAGGTGCCGTTCTATGGTGCCTTTACCGGCGCCGAACTGCTACGGACGCCGCTTAACCGCTATGTCTTCAACGTCCGCGCAAGCTACTTCGATGAAACGGAAACCATCGTGCGTCAGATGACGCAGGGGGGTGCCACCAAAATCGCTGTTTTCTACCAAAATGATTCCTACGGTCAGGCAGGTTTGAGCGGCGTCGAAAAGGCTCTGGCTAAACGTAATTTGCAGGTCACCGCGAAGGCCACCGTCGAGCGCAATTCGTCCGACGTCGCTGCGGCCCTTGCCATCATACTGGTAGCCAAGCCCGAGGTGATCGTGATGATCAGCGCCTACAGCTCGTGCGCGGAATTCATAAAACAGGCGAAGGCAAAGCAGCTCGCTACACAATTTGTCAACGTGAGTTTTGTAGGTACGCGCGCATTGGCGAAAGCGCTCGGCCCTGCGGCCGACGGCGTAATGATTTCGCAGGTGATGCCTCCGCCAACGGCCATCAAATTCCCGGTGATCGTTGACTATCAGAAAGCGTTGCGCGCAGCCGGTGTGAAGGATTTTTCGTATACGAGCCTTGAGGGTTACATCGCTGCGCGCGTTTTTGTTGAGGCGTTACGGCGCGGCGGCGACGCATCTCGCGAAGCGTTGATTCGCGCGCTGGAGAGCTTGCGTAACGTGGACGTTGGCGGCTTCGCTGTGTCACTCAGCCCGGACAATCACAATGCGTCGCGTTTCGTCGAGATGACCGTGTTGAACAAGGCGGGGGAAGTCCGGTATTAGGGGGAAGCGCGATCTTGAGTCAGCTGGGAATGACCTAAACTGCGAAAGTGGGTCGATTTGACCGTTCACGCAACATAGCGCTTAATGATTGTTTATAACCTCGCCTGTGACCAGCACCATCCGTTCGAAGGCTGGTTTGCATCGCCCGCAGATTTTGAAAACCAGCGCGATACCGGTATGGTCGAATGCCCCGTGTGCGCCTCGAAGCAGATCGAGCGCAAGCTGCATGCACCGCGTATCAACACCGGTGCCGCGCCTTCAACCAAAGTAGAAGCCGTCGAATCGGCCACGCAGCCCGATGGTGAAGTGGATCACGCGAAGCTGCGCGAAGCGATGTTGGGTTTCGCTAACCACGTTCGTGAAAACACTGAATACGTAGGCGAGCAATTTGCTGATGAGGCGCGCGCCATGCACTACGGCGACAAAGAGCATCGAGGGATTCGCGGACGCGCGGATCGTGAAACCGCAGAGGCGTTGCGCGAAGAGGGCATTGAGTTTGCCTCGTTGCCGTTTCCGGTGGACTTTCCAAACGCGCACTAATCCCGCTATAATTTCCCGCTTGCAGAGACATAGCTCAGTTGGTTAGAGCACCACCTTGACATGGTGGGGGTCGCTGGTTCGAATCCAGTTGTCTCTACCAGAATTCAACACACGTTTATTTGTCACTGACGCCAACGCTATAAGGGATGCCGAAGAATGCCGCGAACTCGCACCAGCACTGGAATTTATTCTCGCTGAGGCTTGCGGTTTTCTCGCGTCCAATCGTGGATTGCGTGTGTTTCAAAAAGCAGCTTCGGCTGCTTTTTTATTGTTTGTCATCCTGTGCAGCGCGAAGGATCAGTCTCCCACCGAATATTGCTGTCTAGCATAGTGATGTTTCGCTGCGCTCAACATGACAGGTACGTTTAAGGATTGCGAATCATGATTCAAGTACAACTTCCGGACGGCTCGAAACGTCCTTTTGAAAACCCCGTGTCCGTGTTCGACGTCGCTGCCAGCATCGGCGCAGGCCTCGCCAAAGCCGCCCTCGCAGGCAAGGTTGATGGAAAGCTGGTCGATACGTCGTTCGTGATCGACAAAGACTCCGAACTCGCGATCATCACGGAAAGAGATACCGACGGCCTTGAAGTGATTCGCCATTCGACGGCTCACTTGCTGGCCTACGCCGTGAAAGCGTTATTCCCCGACGCGCAGGTCACCATCGGCCCGGTGATTGAAGACGGCTTCTTCTATGATTTTTCGTACAAGCGCCCGTTCACGCCAGACGATTTGTTGAAGATCGAAGCGAAGATGACTGAACTCGCCAAGAAGGACGAGAAGGTCGGGCGCAAAGTGTTGTCGCGCGACGAGGCGGTTGATTATTTCAAAGGCATCGGCGAGGCGTACAAGGCGGAGATCATTTCCAGCATCCCAGCTGGCGAGGATGTGTCCTTGTATTCCGAGGGCGCATTCACCGATTTGTGTCGCGGCCCGCATGTGCCCTCAACCGGCAAGCTCAAGCATTTCAAACTGATGAAAGTCGCCGGTGCGTACTGGCGTGGCGATCATCGCAACGAGATGCTGACGCGCATTTACGGCACGGCCTGGGCGAAAAAAGAAGAGCTGGAGCAATACCTGTTCCGGTTGGAAGCGGCGGAGAAGCGCGACCATCGCAAAATCGGTCGCCTGCTTGACCTGTTTCATACGCAGGACGAAGCGCCGGGCATGGTGTTCTGGCATCCGAACGGCTGGCGCATCTGGCAGATCGTCGAGCAATACATGCGTAAGGTCTACGAGAACAACGGCTATCAGGAAGTGCGCGCGCCGATGATCCTCGACCGTACGCTTTGGGAGAAATCGGGCCATTGGGAGAACTACAAGGACGCGATGTTCACGACGGAGTCCGAGAAGCGGACGTACGCCGTGAAGCCGATGAACTGCCCGGGTCACATCCAGATTTACAACGCTGGGCTGCATTCGTACAAGGAGCTGCCGCTGCGCTATGGCGAGTTCGGCTCTTGTCACCGCAATGAGTCGTCGGGTTCGCTGCACGGCATCATGCGCGTGCGTGGCTTCGTGCAGGACGACGGCCATATCTTCTGCACGGAAGACCAGATTCAGGCGGAGTGCATCGCCTTCAACGAGCTGCTGAAGAAGGTCTATGCCGATTTCGGTTTCACGGACATCATCTACAAGATTTCTACGCGGCCTGAAAAGCGGGTCGGCTCGGATGAAGTGTGGGACAAGGCGGAAGCTGCGCTCAAGAACGCGCTTGATTCCGTAGGTGCACCTTGGGAAGAATTGAAGGGCGAGGGCGCGTTTTACGGGCCGAAGATTGAGTATTCATTGAAAGACGCTTTGGGCCGCGTCTGGCAGTGCGGAACGATGCAAGTGGACTTCAATATGCCTGTCCGGCTGGGCTCGGAATACGTCGGCGAGGACAACACGCGCCGTCCACCGGTCATGCTGCACCGCGCGATCCTCGGGTCGCTGGAGCGCTTCATCGGAATTCTGATCGAAAATTACGCTGGCGCACTGCCGCTCTGGCTGGCCCCGCGCCAGTTAGCGGTCGCTTCAATCACGTCGGAATTCAACGATTTCGCCGAAAGCGTTGTAAATCGGTGCAGGGCTGCGGGGCTCCGGGCCGAGGCAGACTTGAGGGGAGACAAAATATCCTATAAAATCCGTGAGTTAAGCATTCAGAAGCTTCCCTACATTGCTGTAGTCGGAGCTAAA
>JAYVPF010000359.1:0-11040 GCA_043757535.1 Burkholderiales bacterium | reverse complement strand
AAACGTAACCCCATGCTTGCGCACGTTCTGCGCCGCCTTGATCTCATCCCATTCAAACCGTTGTGTCACTGATGCACCGCCTCAGACCGTGTAACGTTTGACTTAAGCGGCCTGCCGTAGGCAGGTCCGCTTGAAGGAAGGGTTAGGCGGCGCTGATTGGTTCACCACTGTGCTCCCTCTCCAAGACTGCTTGGTACTGCCCATGTATGCCTAGGCGAAGCTCATTCCCGCTGACTTCGTAACGGCGAACTTGGCGTGTGCCAATGTACTCGGCCTGATTTGAACCTTCAACGACTACGGTGAACTCGCCCTTGTCTTGATGGTGTTCAAGCTTTCCGAAGTAGGCGACGTACGACTCTGCTGCATCGGCCTTCTTGGGTTCTGAATCGAGTTCGCTTGGTTCAATACGCCGGGCAAGCTGAATCAACGCGCTGCCCCCTGGTGTAAAGACTGCGAACCCAACAGGATTTTCGCCACGAGGATAGCTCGGCTTGTTGTCAACGTCCCAGACGACGTATGAGCGCAGGCGCCAAGTTCCAAGGAGTGCAGCTGCTGCTGTCGAGGACATGCTTGTCATTGCGTTTGAACCGAGGCCCGATGATGTGGGGTTGCGACGCCTAACGTGTTTTAACGATTACCTACAAGTATAACTATTTAATAGTGCGTTTGTTTATTTGCTAGGCTGCTTCTTTTTTGTCAAGCCATAAGCGTTTCTTGTTGATATACTGTTTTAATGGACAGTTTAACAGACGAGCGTGAGAAAGATGCCAAACCACGCCTGCTAACACAGGTTCGCGACCGAATTCGCTTTCATCATTTTGCGCTTTCCACCGAGAAAGTCTACGTTCACTGGATTCGTTTTTTCATACGGTTTCATGGCTTGCGGCACCCGGAAACGATGGGGCGGGTGGAGGTAGAGGCGTTTTTGACGCACTTGGCGAGTGAGCGCAACGTGGCGGCATCCACCCATCGGCAGGCGCTGTCGGCGTTGCTGTTTTTATATCGTGAAGTGCTCCACATTGAGTTGCCGTGGATGATGGAGATTGGTCGTCCGAAAACGCCGCAGCGCTTGCCCGAGGTGCTCACGGTGAGCGAGGTGCTGCGCACGCTCTCGCTGATGCCGGGTGAGCACGCGACGTTGGCCAAATTGCTCTACGGCACGGGGATGCGCATTCTGGAGGGCATGCGGCTGCGCACGAAGGATGTGGATTTTCAGCGTGGCGCGATTGTCGTTAGAGAGGCCAAGGGTGGCAAGGATCGCGTGGTGATGCTGCCACGCTCACTGCTCGATGAACTCAAACAGCAGTTGCGATTGAGTCACGCGCTGTGGGAGGCTGATCGTGCGGCGAAATTACCGGGTGTGGACATGCCGCATGCGCTAGCCGTAAAGTATCCGCGCGCAGGCGAAAGTTGGGGCTGGCATTGGGTGTTTCCGCAGGCGGCGATTGCCACCGATCCGCGCACCGGCGTGCGCAGGCGACATCATGCGTATCCACAGACGTTTCGCCGCGCGCTGACGGTGGCGTTGCGCGCGGCGGGGGTGACCAAGCCCGCGACGGTGCACACGCTGCGCCATTCATTTGCAACGCATTTGCTGCAGAGCGGCGCGGATATTCGCACGGTGCAAACTTTGCTCGGTCATGCCGACGTTTCAACAACGATGACTCGCACCCACGTTCTCAAAATTGCTGGCGGCGCGCCGAGCCCGCTTGATGCGCTGGACTTCGCAGCGCCTGTGCGGCATCGGGACGATGCGATGCTGGCGCGGTTGGACGCCATGCTGCTTTGAGCGGCAGCGCTCAGCTTTTGTATCAAAGCGCCTTTGAATGGGGCCTGAGACCGCAAATCTACAAATATCGACTATGTGCATTTGTTGCTGCTAGCCCGCATTGAATGGTCTCTCGCAAGAAAAGCTGATAGCTGCGCAGCGCTACGTGGCTGCAGGTACCACACAGCGCTGTGACGCGCTTGCGCCATGACCAGCGGCGCGCAGTACAGCGGCGCGTGTGTCCGGCGGCAAGAGGAACGCCGCGTCCTCGGCGCGAGTCAACAGTGCGGGCTCAAAATGCACCGAGTCCGCCGAATCCAGCTGCACCAAACCAGCGCGGAGCAGCGCATCAAACGCGGAACGAAATTGCGTGCGATCTGAGAATTCCGGCGCGTTGAAGACGTGCGTCATCGCCAGGTGCTGCGCGGCTTGCTGACACAAGCTTTCCAGCGATTCGCGACTCTTTTCACCGCTCTCACCGCGCACCACCAGCGCCAGCATCAACGCGTGGCGCGTGAGGGTGGGCCGGATGGTCGAGGCGAGCATCTCAAGATGCATCGCGCTATCGGTTCCCGGAGGCGACGCGCTGACAACGTTGGCCTCCGGCTCGATGGTCACCCACTTATCGCTGCCCAGCGTCTCCAGTGTCCGTTCAAACGCCAGAAACTTTGGCGTCACTGGCCCCAGGTCCGCCAGCGGTTCGTCTACCGCAAAATCAAACTGAGGGCCCGCGCTGGTCTCGCGCCACGGTGGGAGGTAGAGTTCTGATTCGAGCAGCACGTACATCTCGCGTGCCAACCGCGCGAGCTTGGTTGTTCCGATCGCACCGTGCTGCAGGATCAGGCAGGCGAGCAGCCCCGGCAGCGCGAAGCAATGCAGCACGTTGTTGCGAAAATAGGTGAGCGCGACCGCCGCCGTCGGCTCCGCAAGCACCACGTCGCCCAGCGGATGCGACTTGCGTGTGAGGTAGCCCATGCGCGCGGTGTACGCGATGGCCTCCGCGCCTGTGAGTGGGGTCGGCACGGCTTCGGGGGCGGTGTGCGATTGCGAAACGAGATGCAGCAATCGCTCGACGATGCTTGCCAGTTGCGCAGCGTCGGCCGCATGCTTGGGCGTCGCGAGCAATGCGGTTGCAACGACGGCGACGGGATTCAAATGCACCGCGCCGTTGATGCGCTCGGCGATCTGGCGCGACACCTCGGTTAACGCGCGCCGCCGCAACGACTTGTCGGCGAGCCAGTCGTCCATGCCCATGCTGCCCTTCGCGTCTTCGGCGTCGAGCAATTCGCCCAGCGAAATCGGTCGCGCAAAGCTCACGCCGACGACGCCGTAGCGTTCGCGACGCACATCGCGAATCGCGCCGATCAAACCGAAAATTGATTCTTTGCGTTTCGCCTTGCCCGCCAATTCTTCGGTGTAACTGCCGCCTTCGAAAAGCTTTTCATAACCGATGTACACCGGCACAAACAGCAGCGGACGCGAATGTTCACGCAGGTAGCTCTGCACCGTCAGCGAGATCAGTCCGGCCTTGGGCGGCAACATACGCCCGGTTCGGGAGCGCCCTCCTTCGACGAAGTATTCCATCGGAAATCCGCGTTTCAGCACCTCATGCACATAAGCAGCAAACACCTCGCCGTACAGCTCATCACCCTTGAACGAGCGCCGCAAAAAGAACGCACCCCCTCTGCGCAGCAAGCCGCCGACAATCGGGAAATTTAGATTCGCGCCCGCCGCCACATGCGGCACGGTCAGCCCTGCACGGTGGATCACGTACGAGAGCAACAGATAATCAATGTGGCTGCGATGGCAGGGAACGTAGACCAGTGTGTTGTCGCGAGCAAGTGCCTGCAGTCGTTCCGTGCCGTGCACCGTCACGCCCTCATAAATGCGGTTCCACAGGCGGCCCAACAATCGCTCGCCGACACGCACCACGAGATAAGAATAATCAGCCGCGATTTCTCGCGCCACGGATTCAGCACGCCGCTCTACTTTCGCAAGCGTCGTCTTCTTGGCGTCGACCTCGGCTGCCATTGCCGTGCGAACACGCGGCTCGCGCAACATGCTGTCGATCAGCGTGCGACGGTGCGAGAGATCGGGGCCAATGGCGGCTTCGCGTTCGGTGCGGAATTCGGTGCGCAGCAACCGCGCGACGCGACGCAGAATGCGTTCCTGATCAAGCCCTTCGATCTTCGCGAGATTGACTATGTCGCGCAGCGAAATCGGGTCATCGAACTTCGCAACCACCGCGCGCCGATAAAAAATGATCGAGAACAACTTGCGCAGCCGCGAACGACCGCCCCAGCCCTCCGCTGCCCAGATGCGCAGCCAGCGCATGCCACGCAACGGTGAGTCTTCGCGTTCTTCCCGCTCCGGTGCACGGCCCCAAAAAATGCTCACTGGGATCAGGTGGACTTCATTTGTCTGTCCGTCGATCACTGCGTTGACTAACCGCGTCAAGCGGTCAGCCGAGACGCCGCTGCGATCCTCATGCAGCGCAAAGAAAGCGCGCCGCTCCTGCACGCCGGGAATAACCAACGGCGCGTGCGACATCGGCGCATCTTCAATGCGTGTGAGTCGGTCGAGCATCGCGCTGTCGGTAATTGAAGGGCGCGGCAGAACGTAGCAAACTGGCGTGTCCCGCGAAATGTGCAATGGTTGCGGGAAAATCTGCACCTCAACCCAAAGCTCAAGCAAGCGCCTGACTGAGGCTCGAATCCAGCGCTGCGGGGAGTACCAGACATCCTGCGCGCTCATACGGCTTTGCAGGCTTTACTGATTAAGTCAGCGGCCTTTGATGCCGCCGATTCAGAATCGCACGCGACAACAGCGCCTTCAAAGCTGCGCAACCACGTAATCTGGCGCTTGGCGAGCTGACGCGTCGCGAACAATGCTCGCTCAAACATCTCCGCCTCGGACGCTCGCCCTTCAAGGGCCTCCAGCACTTGACGATACCCCACGCAACGCATCGACGGCATGTCTCTGGTCAGTTCGTACCGCTCGCGCAGTGACTTCACCTCGGCAACAAATCCCTGCGCAAACATCGCCGCCAAACGTTCTTCGCAGCGCGCATGAAGCCACGCACGATCGTCAGGCATCCAGCGCAACACTAACGTTTCAAGCCCGGTGAGCGCGGGCTTGCGCTGCCCCTGCAGCGACGACAGGGGCACACCCGTTAGCCGCCAAACTTCAAGCGCGCGCTCGATGCGTTGGGTATCCGTCGTCGGTAACCGTGCGGCCATGACCGGGTCAACAAGGCGTAGTTTTTCGTGTAAAGCTTCAATGCCGTCGCGCTCGCGCTCAGCGGAAATTTCGGCTCGAACCGCCACATCTGAAGGCGGAACATCGCTTAAACCCCGGACCAGAATATTCGCGTACATCATCGTGCCGCCGACCAAAAGCGGCAACCGTCCTCGCGATTGAATCGCATCAATCGCAGCGCGACAATCGACAAGAAAACGCGCCACCGAATACACCTCAGTTGGCGAAATCGAATCGATCAGATGGTGCGGCACTCGCACTTGTTCTTCCGCGCTTGGTTTGGCTGTCCCGATATTCATGTCGCGGTAGACAAGCGCGGAATCAATACTGATGATTTCCGCGTTGAACTGCACGGCGAGTTCAAGCGCTACAGAGCTCTTCCCAGAGGCGGTGGGGCCGATTAGCAGAACGACGGGCAGCGCCATCAGCGCCCACGCATGAACAGCGCGTCCAGCTCCTTGAGCGTGAGCTGATACCAGGTTGGGCGACCGTGATTGCAGGAGCCAGCGCGTTCCGTCGCTTCCATGTCGCGCAGCAACGCGTTCATTTCGGCAACGGTCAAGGTGCGATTGGCGCGCACGGCGGCGTGGCACGCCATCGTCGAGAGCAGCTCGTCGCGGCGTGATTCGATCATCGCGCTGACGCCCAATTCATCGAGCTCGGCAAGCACGCTGTGCAGAAGGCCTTCGGGCGCGGCATGCGCTAACAGGCTGGGGATGCTACGAAGCGTCAATGCACGTAGTCCAACGATGCCCACATCGAAGCCAAGCACAGCGAGCGTTTCTCGATGCGTTTCGGCGGCGGCGACCTCTTGTTCGCTGGCGCTGATGAAGCTGGGGATCAGCAGGCGTTGCGTGGCTAAGGCTTCGGAGGCTTGCGATTTCAGACCTTCGTAGACGATGCGCTCATGCGCGGCATGCATATCGATGAGCACGAGGCCGTTCACGTTTTGCGCGAGGATGTAAATGCCGTGTAGCTGCGCGACTGCGAAACCGAGCGGGAATTCGGTGGCAGGTAGAGCCGGTGTTGCAGCAGGCGGCAGCGCGGCACTCGTCGACGACGAATTGAGTTCAGACGTAGCAGGCATTGCCGAAAAAAAGTGGGGTGTGATTCGCTCCGATACACCCAGATCAAGCGGGGCAGAACGCATCGGATAGCTTCCAGTCCAGCTAGGGCTCGATGCAGCGGGTGTGGCGTCGCCAAACAACTTTGCAGCTGCGGAAACCGCTGGTTGTTCTGCTGCATTGCCACTCATCGCACGCTCTACGGCACGGCGAACAAACTGATGCACCGCCTGTGAATCACGAAAACGAACTTCAATTTTTGCCGGGTGAACGTTGACGTCGACGGCACGCGGATCAAGTGTGAGTTTGAGCACGAAACTGGGCGCAGCGCCACCGTGCATCTGGTCACGCATCGCGTCGCGAATGGCGTGCAGGACGACTTTGTCGCGCACCCAGCGACCATTCACGAACAGATGTTGTGCGTCACGATTGGCCACGGCGCTGTTGGGCTTGAGCACGAATCCTTCGACAGCGAGCAAACCTGCATCCACACCAATCGCTACGCTCGCTGCCAACCATTCCGATCCGAGCACAGCAGCCACGCGCGCCGACCACGTCTGTACCGGCCAACGCTGCACAGCGCGACCGTTGTGCGTGAGTTGCAGCGCGATTTCTGGACGCACTAAACCGACGCGACGAACGGCGTCCAGACAATGTGCGTACTCGGTTGCCTCAGACTTTAAAAAGCGCCGTCGCGCGGGCGTATTGAAGAACAATTCCGCCACAGTGACCGTCGTGCCGTTTCGAGCGCTGACGGGCTCGGCTGAACCGATCTCGCCACCCTCTACCTTTAAGCGAAACGCGTTCGGCGCGCCTGCCGTACGGCTGGTCAACGAGAGCCGCGCAACCGAGGCAATTGAAGCCAGCGCTTCACCACGAAAACCAAAACTGGTGACCGCTTCCAGATCATCCAGCGAACTGATTTTTGACGTCGCGTGTCGCGCAATCGCGAGCGGCAATTCGGCAACCGAAATGCCACAGCCGTCATCAGTGACTTGCATCAGCACCGTACCGCCACCGGCAAGTTCGATATCAATGGCACGCGCACCACCGTCAACCGCGTTCTCCAGCAACTCCTTCAGCGCGGCAGCAGGCCGCTCGATCACCTCCCCAGCAGCGATCTGGTTCACCAGGTGATCGGGCAAGCTGCGGATTTGTCTCAAAGCGGCGACAGGCCCATTTTGCGCGGGTTTCGGCGCCGCCTGTGCTGCATTATCTGGCACAATCGCGGGCGATGAGGCAGGGCCACCAGAGACGAGTGGCGCATCGCCCGAAGAGGCGGATTCAAAAGGAGCGCGTGAGTTCACGCAAATGATTGTATGCGGCTGATTTTTTCGAGACTTCCGATTTCATTTGTATCAACGCTGGCGTTGACGTGGGCCGCACTGGCGGTGATGTTCGTGACATCGTCGCCTGCGCGGGCACAGCGTGACACGCCTCTATCCGCGAACGGACAGGGCATGCTCGCGCCCGCTGCGATGAAGACTGAGGGCGTACCGACCATCAGTCAATCACTTGCAACGGAGATCGCGCCCTACGGCGAATTTACGCCGACCCGGTTTGTCGGCTGGCATCCGGTTGAACAGGACATGCTGATCCTGCGCCGCGCGGGCAACACGAACCAGCTCTTTCTGCTGACCGGTCCCATGGGCAAGCCGCAGCAATTGACCAAAGGGCGCGAGCCGGTGCGCGCCGCCGCGTTTGAGCCCAAGCGCGGCGAGTACATTTTGTTTGCGCGTGACACCGGCGGCGATGAAGCGACACAGATTTATCGACTCGACCCGAAAAACCTGCAAGAGACCCAAATTACGCCTGCCGGTGAATTGCATTCGCTGGGGCCATGGAACACCGCGCAAGACAAAGTCATCATCATGGCGCGTGCGCTCGACCGCTCAGGCAAACGGGAGCTTGCCAGCGTTGACGTGTATGCCATCGATCCGCAACAGCCCGAGGCCCGGTTCAAGCTGGCCAATTTGCCGGGTGCGGGCTGGCGCATCGTGCGCTGGCTGGATCGCGAAAATCGGCTAATCGCGAGCGAATATATTTCGTCCACCAGCAGCAGACTCTGGTCGATTGACCTCGCCACCGGCAAACGCACCGACATCGGTACGGGCGAGGCCGACATCGACGGCAACATCGGTGACCGCTGGCTGTATCGCAAAAAGTTCGATGGTGATTTCGGCAAGCTCTCACGCGTTGATCTTAAAAGTGGTGATCGACAGTGGGTGACCAAAGACATCGAAAACGACGTTGATAGCTGGTCCATCGCGCGCACTGGCAAACGTATCGCAGTGCTCGCGAACGCGTCCGGTCGTGCGCAACTCAAGTTGTATGACGCTGACCTGAAACCGTTGCCCGTACCACCGTTGCCGCGCGGTTTGATCTCGTCGGCGAACTGGCATCGCAACGGTCGCGATCTCGCGTTAGCAATTGAATCTGCGGACTCGCCGGGGGAAGTGTTTTCGCTGGATGTCGAAACCGGAAACGTTTCACGCTGGACGCAACACGCGCCTGTTAATGGCGTGAAGCGACCGTTCTCGGAAGCCGAGCCGATTGCGTGGAAAAGCTTTGACGGCCTTGCGATCTCGGGATTTATTCATCGTCCGTCGAGCAAAGAATTTCCCGGCAAACGCCCCGTCATCATCTCGATTCACGGCGGACCGGAAACTCAGGCGCGACCGGGTTTTCGCGGTCGCAGCAACTACTGGATCAACGAGCGTGGCTACGCGATGATCTACCCTAACGTACGCGGCTCGTCGGGCTTCGGCAAGCGTTTTCTTGAGGCCGACAACGCGAAGAAACGCGAAGATTCGGTGAAGGACATCGGCACGTTGCTTGACTGGGTGCAGACGCAGCCCGATCTCGACGCCAGCCGCGTCGCCGTGATGGGTGGTAGCTACGGCGGCTACATGGTGCTTGCAGCCTCGATGATGTACGGCAATAGGCTTGCCGCCGCGTCAAACTCGGTAGGTATCTCGCATTTTGTGAGCTTTCTGGAGAACACCGAGAGCTATCGCCGCGATCTACGTCGCAGCGAATACGGTGATGAGCGCGACCCCGACATGCGCAAGTTTCTGGACGGTATTTCGCCGCTGACGCACGCCGACAAAATCAAGTTGCCGCTGATGGTGAGCCACGGCAAGAACGACCCGCGCGTGCCCTACACCGAGGCCGAGCAGATCGTGAAGAAGGTGCGCGCGAACGGATCGCCGGTCTGGTATTTACTGGCTGAGGACGAAGGTCATGGCTTTGCGAAAAAGGCGAACGCTGATTTTCAGTTTGCTGCGATGACCACTTTTTACGATAAGTTTTTGCTGAAAAAATCGCAGTAAATTTGGATATGACTTTTCGCTGTAAGTACCGCTCTATATGGGCGTAAATGTTGTTTAAGTGCAAAGTCGATAATCTGCTTTTGCTTACCTAAGCTCATATAAATTGGGTGTCCCCACAAAAAGCTGATGCTCAACAAAGTTGTCTTCGCGCTGTACGTTAGCGCAGCGCTTGCGGCGCACGCGGCTTCGGCAACCACTACGTCTACCGAAACCTGCGATCTCGACTATCAGTTCGAAGCCAGATGGAGCGAAACACCGCGCCGCTTTGATGTCAGTTTGGACTTCGACACCGATGCCAACGGCGAGGCGACGTTGATGGGGCCGAAAAGCTGGGCCGGTATCGATGACTTCGACAAAACCATCCTTGATGTTCGTGTCGTGGGAGACGGTGTTTCGCTCAAGCGGGTTGATGGCAACCCATGACGCGTTAGCCACGGCAGTGAACACCGTAAACGCATCACAGTGAAGTACAGCATTATTAACGGCGTCGCCAACATCGATGAAGACACGCCGATTCGCCAGTCGAAACACAATACGCTCGCCAAGGATCACTTTCAGCTCATCGGTAACGGAGCCTTCGTCGGGCCCCGCCATCTGGCCGGCAACGCGGGTGGCACGCGTTTCACCTGCATCACGTTCTCCGGGCCCCCGACGAGCTGGAGCTTCGCGAGCAGTTTTGCCGTAGGCCAACAATCGGGCACCGCCAAAATTCGCGCGCTGGGCGGGTTGAATCTGATTTACAACGCCATCTACGTAGGCGGAGAGCCTGAACGGCGTGATCGCGTCATATTTCACCTCACCGGAGGTAAACGCGAGCAACGCGCGCGTCCTCAAAGCGTTCTGGAGTCATCGCGACTCGGTAGGCTACTTGCCATATATGCGCGGTGAATTGCTGGCATTGCGTTGGGCGAATGCGCTTTTGCGCAAAGGAAAATCTATCGAACAACAGTTGCAGGCCCTCGTCGCGAAGGCTGAACCGGTACCGGCAGGCGGCAACGAAGATCAGGAGCATTTTGCAACGACCCGATTGCGTTCTGCGCTGCGCGTCGATCTGGGCGATGCGGTGGACGCGGATATCGACGCCTTCGTCGAGCGCGGCGAAACGCTGCCGATGAACGAGCCATTTCTTGGCCCCTGTTTCGACGGCACGTTTCAACAGCGAGCGCTGTTCGAGCTGGGATTTGACGCAACAAGCCCGTTGATTGGGCAGGTGATCAGCGGTGTTGTCACGGCCAGTCAGGCCGAGCGCGCAGGCGTGCGCGACGGCATGATGGTCAAGAGCTGGTCGGGGCACAACAATGATTCGACCCGCGAAATCACCATGACGTTGATCGAAAGCAACGTGTCGCGTGAGATCAAATTTTTTCCGGCTTCCGCGAAAAGCGTACGAATTCCGGTGTTTACCGTGAACACAGATTCGGCAACCAGTGCGGCCTGTGCCGCATGGATGCCAAAGTCGTGAGGAGCATCGAGAATAGTGCGCATCGACGCGGTTCCAAGCTGCGGGTGCGCCTTCAGGGCACCTCTAATAATTCATTTGTGCGGCGCATTGTGTCGTCGCGCGGTGCTCGCAATCCTCACGTACCAGGGCGTACGTTGCGGTTGCTGCGCTCCGGGC
>JAYVPF010000358.1:0-11184 GCA_043757535.1 Burkholderiales bacterium | reverse complement strand
GCTGCTGGACGTCGATGGTGACGGCTTCGCACGCGGCACCAGTGACGGTTTGCTGATCTTGCGCTACATGCTCAACCTGCGCGGCGCGGCGCTGCTGGCGGGCGCGTCTGTCGGGCCTGCGACCGCTCTCCAAGTTGAAACTGCGATCGGACGGTTGATGCCCCCATAGCGTTGCGTTGCCCGCGCACAAAGAACTCTGCGCTCAACCGCAATGTTTAGACGTGCTCGTTAGCGCGGAAACGACGCTTCACTGCGACAGGGCGGCCACCCGCAAACCCGGCTCCTGCATCGCCGCAATCTGCTCGCGCAACTCCAGCACGCGATCCTGCCAATAGCGTTCTGTGTTGAACCACGGAAATGCGGCAGGGAAGGCCGGGTCGTGCCAGCGGCGGGCAATCCAGCCTGAATAGTGCAGCAGGCGCAAAGTGCGTAGCGCTTCGATCAGTTGCAATTCGTTGTCGTCAAATTCGCAGAAATCTTCATAGCCTTTGATAATGCTCGCGAGCTGCCCCTGCATCGCGTCGCGCTCGCCGGAGAGCAGCATCCATAGGTCCTGAACGGCAGGCCCCATACGGCAGTCGTCGAAGTCTACGAAGTGCGGTCCGCTGTCGTTCCACAGCACGTTGCTGGCGTGGCAATCGCCGTGCAGACGGATCGATTTCACAGTACCGACGCGGTCAAAAATTTCGCGAATGCCGTCAAGCGCCATCGCGCTCACGCTCGACCATGCGGGCAGTAAATCGGTGGGAATGAAGTGGTTGTCGAGGAGAAATGCGCGCGGTTCGATGCCGAAGGATTCAATGTTGAGCGTGGGTCTTTCGGTGAACGCTCGTAGTTCGCCAATCGCATGAATACGCCCGATGAAGCGCCCCATCCAGGTGAGCGTGTCCATGTTGTCCAGCTCGGGGGATCGGCCCGATAAACGCGGCGTGACTGAGAAACGAAAACCCTCAAACTCATTCAATGTTTTCCCATTGAGCGTCGTCGCAGGCACGGCGGGAATTTCGCGCTCCGCCAATTCCGAGACGAATGCGTGCTCTTCGAGGATCGCTGCCGTCGTCCAGCGTTGCGGGCGGTAGAACTTGGCTACGACGCTCACGCCGAACGGCTCTGGTTCTTCCAGCCAAACCTGATAAACGCGATTCTCGTAACTGTTCAGCGCGATCAGGCGACCATCACCGCGCAGACCGACGGACTCCAGCGCGTTGAGCACCGTGTCGGGCGTGAGTAAGGCGTAGGGTTGCGAAGAATCGCTTGCTGCAACTGAAGTGGCTGACATGCACGATTATCGCAACCTTGGGCTGGTGTAGGGTGGGCAGCCTCTGCCCAAGCGTTCGAACCAATGTTGCGCATTCCAACGGCGCCTCTCTCCTCGCCACCCAACGCGTGGGCACGGGGTGCCCACCCTACATCTCTCGAATTGAGATAATCGAACGAGTCGTCAACCTGAATCTTTCATTGCTTTTCCACTCCGCGTTTTACAAGTTTGTCGAGTTAGCTGAGCCGGATGCGGTTGCTGCCGCGCTGCGCGAGGCTGCGCGTGAACTCACGGGCAGCATTCTCGTGGCGAGTGAAGGCATCAATGGGGTCGTCGCCGGGACGGCTACGGCGCTGGATGCGTTCGAGGCTTCGCTCGCGCAGGACTCGCGTTTTGGTGGTGCATTCGTCTGCATTGCATTCAAGCGCAGCGCCTGCACATCGAGACCGTTTTTCAAGATGCGCGTTCATGTGAAACGCGAGATCGTCGCCTTTGGGATTGATGGCGTAAAGGCCGACGCAAACGCTGACAACAACGTCAGCCCGACGCTGTGGCGGGAACTGATCATGCGTGACGATGTAGTGGTGATCGACAACCGCAACAGTTTTGAGTATCGGCTCGGAAAGTTCAAGGGCGCGATTGATCCGCTGGTGCCGAATTTTCGTGATTTCCCGAAGTATGTCGAGGCGAATGCGCCGACGTGGAAGGCAGAAGGCAAGACGGTCGCGATGTACTGCACCGGCGGAATTCGTTGCGAAAAATCAAGCGCATGGATGCAGGATTTGGGCTTGAACGTGGTGCAGCTTGAGGGCGGAATACTCAATTATTTTCAGTCGATGCCGGACGCCGAGAAGGATTGGGAGGGCGAGTGTTTCGTATTCGATAACCGCATTGCGATTGATACGAAATTGCAGGAGACGGCGACCACTTACGAAGCGGTTTATGCCGAAGCGCCCGATGGTGAATGGCGCATCGCGCGGGCCAAGCGGCTTGATCTGGCGGGATAGCGCGAGGGCGTTCTCCGCATAGCGCTTACCATGAAATTTATGCCTCCCACGCGCGATGGCGTCAGCGCAAGTTGCGTGCTGGCGCCTGCGGGTGATTGGCGTACGACGCTTGAATTTTTGAGCGACTATTTCGCGGCAATCTCGCGCGACGAATGGATTGATCGGTTGCTGCGCGGTGATGTCACCGACGAAAGCGGTCAGCGAATCGCGCCTGAAGCCGCCTTCACTCCACAGCGAAAAATTTACTACTATCGGAGAGTGACTGACGAACCGCATATTCCGTTTGAAGCGACGGTTCTGTTTCAGGACGCGCACATCGTCATCGCCGACAAGCCGCATTTCTTGCCCGTTGCGCCCGTAGGGCGATTCGTGCAGGAGACCTTACTCGTACGCCTCAAACGCAAGCTCGGCATTGACACGTTGGCTCCCGCGCATCGAATTGATCGTGATACTGCTGGGCTCGTTCTGTTTACGATTCAGCCGCATACACGCGACGCATATCAACGAATGTTCCGTGATCGTACGGTCGAAAAGCGCTACGAAGCCATCGCCCCAGTTAGCGCTGTTCACGCCTTTCCACTCACACGCCGCAGCCGTCTGATTGAGAGCGATGCGTTCATGCAGATGCACGAGTTTCCCGGTGAGCCCAACGCGGAAACGCACATCGAAATGATCGAAAAAACAGGTGGTTTTGCGCGCTACCTGCTGCGGCCGGTCACCGGGCAGAAGCATCAATTGCGCGCTCATATGGCAGCGCTGCGCGCCCCGATTGTCAATGATCGCATCTACCCGAATTTGTTGGCGGAGGATGCGGTTGACGATTTTTTGAAGCCGCTTCAACTGCTAGCCAAGGAGATCGCGTTCGTTGATCCGATCACCGGCCAGCGGAGGCAGTTTTCGAGCGGTCGGCGACTGTTGCTGCTTGAAACTGATGTCAGCACATAGACCCAAAGCGGTCCGCAATTATCATTCGAACAAAATCCTGAAATATTGAAATCGCATGAACAGTTTGCCTGTCAATTCGTTTAAGCAAAAGCTGGCCGCTAACAAAGTGCTGATCGGACTGTGGTGCAACTTTGCGCATCTTCCGATCATTGAGATTGTTTCGCAATCGGGCTATGACTGGCTGTTGCTCGACATGGAGCATTCGCCCACTGATCTCGCCACGATTGGCACGTTAGTGCTGGCAACGAAAAATTCGCTGACGCATGCCGTGGTGCGCGTTCCGTCAAATGACATGACGACGATCAAGCGGGCGCTCGATACCGGTGTCACGAACCTCATGATTCCGAATATTCGCAGCGCGGCGGAGGCGGCGGAGGCTGTGTCGTACACCCGCTTCGCACCGCAGGGCTTGCGCGGTGTAGCGGGCAGCACGCGAGGTGGTGGCTACACGCGCTACAAGGATTACATGGCGCGCGCCAACGACGAAATCGGTCTTGTACTACAGATCGAAACGCCAGAAGCTTTGGCTGAATTGGATGCGATTTGTCGTACGTCGGGTGTTGACGCTGTCTTCATAGGCCCGTCGGATCTCGCCGCCAGTTTGGGTTATCGCGGTCTCGCCAATGGCCCGGAAGTACAGGAGGAAATCACTAAAGCCTTTGCCATCGCGAAAGCCGCGAACAAAGCCATCGGCATCTTGAGCACCGACGGCAATGCTGCGAAATATCTTGAGCAGGGCGCGACACTGGTCGGCGTCGGCGCCGATGTGCATGTGATGGTGCGCGCAGCGGACGAGCTGGCTGCGAAGTTCAAGGATTGGCAGGGTAAGTAGCGCCTTGCAAGGTAGGCTGCGCATCAAAATGCGCACCATCGTGACACGTATCCGATGTTGAAATTACGAACCAAGCTGCGCACTCTGGTGCACACCTTACCGACGGTCAAACTACGCTATAGCTTTTTTGTGAAACGACGTCTGTACAGGGGCTAGGCGCAAAAAACAGCGTTTATCGATATTTGCAATAATTGAGCGCTAGCCCGCGGTCGAACCCGCTTTTATAGAAAAGCTGTCGCCGAAAACTTCACCGCCGCCGATCCAGCAGAAGCACCGCTGCGCCCGACGCGATGAATAGACCCGCGCTGGCCCGATTGACGTTCTGCATGTAGGTCGGATGCGCTGCCAACCCGCGACTGACGCCACCCGCCGCCACACTGAGCGCGCCATAAGCGATGATCGTCAGCACCGAAAAAATCGCGCCAAGCAGCAACATCTGCGTGAACGGCGTCGATACATCCGCTTCGCCAGATCGCACAAACTGCGGCACGAAAGCGAGCACGAACAGGGCGACTTTCGGGTTCAGCAAATTGCTCATGAAGCCGCGCCAGAGGAGAACCGTCTAGGGTGCCTTTTGCGACGTGACACTGGCCACTGCCGACGCCTTACGCCAGGACAAAATGCCCAGATAAATCAGGTAGCAACCGCCGATGAGCCTCATCGCCCAGAAGGCCGTTTCACTCGTGGTTAGCAGAGCGCTTACGCCCAGCGCAGCGAGCAGCGAATGCGCCATGATGCCCAACCCCGCGCCCAATGCATGCGCAATGCCCGCAAGTGGCCCTTGCGTCAATCCGCGCGATAGCGAGAGCAACATATCCTGCCCCGGAATCAAGATGATGACAGCGACCGCGGGAAGGTAGAGGAGGGTTTGTTCGAGCGTGAGCCTATAAACAGTTTGTCCGCTGCAACGAGCGTTCCGTTTATGGGGGTGTTGGTTAGCGCGCACCTTGACTTTGTTTAGCCATACGCTGAAAAATGGTTTCACCCGTGCGCATGCCTTTTGCTTGCTGCGGCAAACTTGGAACAAATAGAACATTTCCCATGAGCGATCAACCCAGCTTTTTCTCCCGACATCCATTGGCTGTTCTCGGCGCACTCTTTGTGATCGCCTATGCGTCCGTTTTTTTGATGTTCTCCAGGGAAGGTCACCCAAAAACGCAACTAGTAGGAATTGATGAAAAAGCGCTGCACATCGACGTCCATTTGTTGAACGTCGATCTGGTACGCGACATCGCCACGTTTACGTTTTTGCCCGACTTGAGCTCGCCCGACGTCGCGACGAAAGGTCGCCTGAATGCGGACATTTCGGTCGAACTCGACACCGGGGCCAGCGTACTTACGCATACATTCAAAAAAGGCGATTCACCGGCACCCTGGTCGGCCAATATTCCGATTCAGATCGGCGACGCGCTGGAGTACCCCTTTGACAAGCACGGCGGTGAGTTCCTGCTAAAGCTCAAACGCGAGGCCGGTGCCAGTCCTTTGGCTAAAGTGGATCTTGACAAGGTGTTACACGGCTTTTCAGCGAGCGCCAAAGCGGCCCCCACCGAGGACAAACAGCAAGTGGTTTTGACCTACGAGTTTTCGCGCTCTCTGACGGTTATTTTTCTGGCGCTGATGGCGATGACTTCGTTGTCGCTGGTGGTGTGGAGCGCCGTGAGCGTTGCCAAGCATGTCGCACTGCATGGCCGAAAAGTGGAGTTCGGGATGCTGGTCTGGATGGCGGCACTGCTGTTCGTCATACCCGCCGTGCGCAATAGCCTGCCGGGCAGTCCACCGCTCGGCGCGTTTGTCGACATCGCGCTCTTCTTCTGGTTGCACATTCTGGGTGTGGGCGCGCTTCTCACGGTCGTGTCCAAATGGAAGCAGCAGGTTTGAACCCGTTCTCGAACTGGTCCACGTTCACACGCGGGCAGAAAAAATTTCTTATCGGGTGGGCGAGCTTTCTGATTGTCGGTGGCCTGCTGACTTTATGGGTGATGGGCAAAGAGCAGTACGACATTCGGCAGGATTCGCTGGCTGTGCAGACTTTCCATCTCGCGACAGGCGGACATCAAAAGGAATCGAGCGAACCGGAAACCACGCCGCCGCCTGGCCATGAAAAAGATGTTCCGCACGAAGTGTCAATCGGCATCTATCTTGATCGTATTCCCGAGTTCTCCATTATCGATTCCTCATGGAAAGCAGACTTTTATGTCTGGTTCAACTGGCGCGGATCGGAGCTGAATCCGGGCGAAAGCTTTCATCTTGCCAATGGTGAAGTGCTTGTGAAAACCGCAGTCGAGCGGCAGGATGATGGCGACAAACACTATGCCTTGTACCGCGTTACAGCGCAGATCACCAAGGCCTTTGACGTGTCGCGATTTCCGCGTAATGACCACCTGCTGACCATCGAAATCGAAGACTGGGGCCTGCAGTCCTATCAGCTCAAATTTATGCCCGACACGACTGCCTCGGATACCAGTCCGCGCGTCGCTATTCAGGGATTTGAGGTGATCAACAAGCAGGCGTCCGTGAAGCCCAGCTCATACAAAACGTCGCGAGGCAATCCGAAGTTGTCGCAAACCTACAAAGCGACTTATTCCCAGTTCGTTTACGCCACGTGGATCGCCCGCCCCACGTGGAGCCTGCACCTGAAAATGTTTGTGGTGATGTTTGGAGCGGTGGTTACCGCGTTGCTCGGCTTTTTTGTGAAGGCGTCGCCCGAGCGCGTTGCGCTGGTGAGTGGCTCACTTTTCGCAGCGGTCGCCAACATGTACATCACGTCTACGCTGATTCCTGACACCGGGGTCGCCACGCTGGCCGATCATATCAACTGGATAGGCGCGGGCTTCATTATGATCGCCATCGTGCAAACGGTGATCTACCAGTACTACTTCGAAGGTAAAGAAGACAGGCAGCATGTCACTCAATGTTTTGACTTGATGAGCTTCGGCTTGATGTTTCCCTTGTACATATTGCTAAACGTCGCGATTCCCATGTTGGGTTCGATCTGATCGAAAAAAAGCCCGCGCAAAGTGCTTCGCGCGGGCTTCTTCGCTGTCTTGGCGAATGAGCTGGGCCGTTATGCAGCGACTAAAGTTCCAGCGAAATTTTCTTAGCATCGACGACGCGCTTCCACTTAGCAACTTCGCGCTTCACTGTGTCGGTGAATTGCTCCGGCGTGCTCGCGATCACGAACGCGCCGTTGTCTTCAAATTTCTTGATGGTGTCCGGGTCTTTCAGCACAACCATCGATGCGTCGTAAATTTTCTTCACGATGTCCTTAGGCATATTGGCTGGGCCTACGAAACCGAACCAGGTGTCGGCCTCGTAGTTTTTCAGACCCAGTTCAGCAAATGTGGGCACGTTTGGCAATTGCGGAATGCGCTTCGGGAAGGCGAGGCCAATCGGCACGAAGTTGCCCGCCTTGATTTGCGCCAGCGAGGAGGACAGGTTGTCCCACATGATCGGCACATTGCCTGCCACCACGTCGGTCACCGCCGGACCTGCGCCCTTGTAGGCGATGTGTTGCGCATCGGTGCCGGTCTCCACGAGGAATAGCTCCATCGCGAGGTGGCCTACGGCGCCCGCGCCCGAACTGGCGTAGCTGTATTTGCCGGGGTTCGCTTTCAATTCCGCAACGAGCGATTTGAAATCTTTATACGGAAAGTTTTTGTTGACGATGATGATGCCGGGAACCGAGGCGAGATTGGTGATGTGGGTGAACTGCGTCAGCGGGTCAAGCTTGTTATTTTTGTAGGCAACAATGTTGGTGCCCATGGTGGACACCGAGCCCATGCCGATGACGTAGCCGTCGGCGGGTGCCTTGGCAATTTCATTAGCGCCGATGGAACCACCGGCACCAGCGCGGTTTTCGACGATGACCGGTTGCCCCAGGATGGGCGACATTTTTGCCGCCATGATGCGGGCAACGATATCGGTCGTTCCGCCGGGCGCAAACGGCACGATGATCTTGATGGGCTTCGACGGATAGGCCTGAGCGAAGGTAGCGCTGGCGGCCAGCGCGGCTGCTACCGAAGCGACTGCCGCGATTGTTTTAGTGAGATGCACGGTGAGATTGCTCCGAAAGATTTGCCATTGAGTGTAGGTCTAAAACGGCAGAACCAGTTTCGGGTTGACCCGAGCAAACTGGCTGCGGAAATCATTCTGAATTCGCTTCAATGCTTCCGGCGTATCTGCCTCAAAACGGAGCACGATCACGGGTGTGGTGTTGGACGCACGTGCAAGCCCGAAACCGTCGACGTACTCAACGCGCATGCCGTCAATCGTCGCGATGCGTGTCGCGGTCGGGAATTTTGCGATGGCTTTGAGTTGCTCCATCAAAGTGAAATGCTCGCCCTCGGCGCACTTCAAATTCAGCTCCGGCGTTGATGGCGCGTTTGGCAACGCCTCAAGCACTTTGCTGGCGTCGGCCGATTTGGAAACGATCTCAAGCAGGCGGGCGCCGCAGTAAATCGCATCATCAAAACCGTACCAGCGCTCCTTGAAAAAGATGTGCCCACTCATCTCGCCCGCGAGCGGTGCGCCGGTTTCCTTAAGCTTCGCCTTGACCAGCGAATGGCCGGTCTTCCACATCAGCGGCACACCGCCGTGATCAACGATGTATTTGTCGAGCAGGCGCGTACATTTCACGTCGTAAATAATGGTCGCACCGGGATTGCGCGAGAGCACATCTGCCGCGAACAACATCATCTGCCGATCCGGAAAAATCACTTCGCCCGACTTGGTAACGATACCCAATCGATCGCCATCGCCATCGAAGGCGAGGCCCAATTCAACGTCAGTTTCTTTGACGACTTTGATCAAGTCTTGGAGGTTTTCCAGCTTTGAAGGATCGGGGTGATGATTGGGGAAATTGCCGTCGATTTCGCAGAACATTTCCACGACTTCGCAGCCCAGCGCGCGGAAGATTTTCGGAGCCAGAACGCCCGCTGCGCCGTTGCCGCAATCAACCGCGATTTTCATGGGGCGCGACAGTTTCGCGTCACCGACAATGCGAGCGACATAGGCGTCGTTGATGTCGGCGGTGGACTGCGTTCCTTTGCCAGTTTTCACATCGCCTGATTCTGCACGCGCCTTCAGCGACATTATTGTGTCGCCCCAAATGGCTTCTCCTGCCACCACCATCTTGATACCGTTGTAATCCGGTGGATTGTGGCTTCCGGTCACGCTAACGCAGGAGCCCGTACCTAGTGCGTGGCCCGCGAAGTACGAGACCGGCGTAGGTGCCAAGCCAATGTCAATCGCGTTGCAGCCGGTGGATGTGATGCCATCGCGCAAAGCCTGCGAAAGCTCAGGCCCAGAGAGCCGCCCGTCGCGGCCCACGGCGATCGTCGAAGCCCCGCGTTCCAGCGAGAGGGTTCCAAGCGACTGGCCCACGGCGTAAGCGATTTCAGGCGTCAGGGTTTTGCCAACGATGCCACGGATGTCGTAGGCCTTGAAGATTTCTGAAGGGAGTAGATTCATGCAGCCAATGTTATCGGACGCTTCCACGCGCAGAGCGATATCCGCAACATATACGCAGCGGAATGTCCGAAATCTTCAACGCATTTCGTCCTAACAACTGACCGCCGCAGTACATCAGCATTAAGGAACTATCCGCATGAATTCCAGCGAACAACGCGAATCGAAACACCTGCTCGTCGTCGCAAGACGCAATTTAGCTGCTTCGGAGCAAGCATTGAGAACAGTGCCGTGGTCAAAAGAAGTCGTTGCCATCGCGGCAGCTCTTGGCTTGATGCGCCTAGCGATGAATCAGACGATGAACGTGCTTGACAATGTGATTGACGACCTCTGATCGGATAGAGGGAGGTGCGGTTGGCGGGCCTCCTCGTCACTTTCCGCTTTCAAAGAAAGCACATAGCCGCTCCGGCAACCAGTCGAGCTTGCCGGGAAATGCGCCTGTGACAAATCCGACATGCCCACCATCGGTTGGCTGTTCGAGCGTAATGTTATCCGGCACTTCTACTGCGTTCGGGAACAACGAGGCCGGAACGAAGGGATCGTTCATCGCGTTCAGCAGCAGAAATGGCACCCGTATTTTCGCGACGAAACCACGTGACGAGGCGCGGTGGTAGTAGTCCCAAGCGCTGGTGTAGCCGTGCATCGGCGCGGTATAGTGCTCGTCGAACTGCGGGAAATCTCGTGGCTTGGCGAGGAAGCCTTTTTCACGCAAATGTGGGTGTTTTTCCATGCGAAGCGCGTAGCTGGCGCCCATCGCATTCATGAAGTGGCGATTGAAAATCCAGTTCTTGAAATGCAGGATGGCTTCGGCGGAAATACCGAGATCGAGCGGGTTGGAAACAGATGCAGCTGCGCCAACAATCTCGTGCGCCACGTCGCCTTGCTCGCCGCACCATTTGGTCAACGCGTTACCACCCAGCGAGACGCCAACTGCGAAAACGGTCCGAGTCGGAAAGCGTGCGCGCATCTCTCGCAACACGATGTCGCAATGTTCGCTGTCGCCCGAGTGATAGGAACGTGGCAGGCGATTGGGTTCGCCCGAACAGCCGCGAAAATGCGCGACCACGCCCGTCCAGCCGCGCTTTTCGGCGGCAGCCATCGTGCCACGGCAATACTGCGAATCGCTTGAGCCTTCGAGGCCGTGAAAAAAGACCAGCAACGGTGCTTGAGCGCTTGGGTTGTCAGACCAATCGAGATCGATGAAATCGCCGTCAGCGAGTTCGAGCCGCTCACGACGGTACGCAATCTGCGGTCGCGGCAACCATTGCGCATAGATACTTTGCAAATGACCTGTGGGCAGCCACCACGGGCGCTGATACGTTGAATCAATAAGAGGCATGAAACGAGTGTAACGAGCTATGCTTTAACTATGGGGCACCTCTAATAATTCTTTTTTGGGGATGCAGTGCTAGGAGCCCGGAGCGCAGCAACCGGAGCGTACGCTCTGGTACGTGAGGATTGCGAGCACCGCGCGACGACACTATGCGCCCCACAAATGAATTATTAGAGGTGCCCGTTAGTTCTTGGCGCGCCCTGCTTTGTCCAGCCCGCCCACCTTGTCGCCCGCGACGATGCCACGTTCTTTGAACCAGCCCTGCTTCATCTCGAGCGCAAACATGGCGGGCGCGCCGGAGGGATAGCTGGATTCGTCCTGCGGCTTCATGTCGACGATGCTG
>JAYVPF010000357.1:0-11306 GCA_043757535.1 Burkholderiales bacterium | reverse complement strand
AACCGCAAAACACACATGATCGTCAAACTCCGCGAAAACGAACCTTTCGAAGTTGCACTGCGCCGCTTCAAGCGCGCCATCGAAAAAACGGGCCTCCTGACCGAGCTGCGCGCCCGTGAGTCCTACGAAAAGCCAACGACTGAGCGCAAGCGCAAACACGCCGCCGCCTGCAAACGCAACTACAAACGTCTGCGCGCAATGCAATTGCCGCCGAAGATGTACTAGATTTTTCTGCTGAGTAGAAAAAATGCGGCTCCCTCGGGAGCCGTTTTAATTTCCGCGCCACTATTTGCAAAGGAGTCCACCATGAGCCTCAAAGAAACCATCACCAACGACATGAAAACCGCGATGAAAGCGGGCGACAGCGCGAAGCTTTTGACTATCCGCATGTTGCTGGCGGCCGTCAAGCAACGCGAGGTGGATGAGCGCATCGTGCTTACCGATACGGATGTCGTGGCCATTGTCGAAAAAGCGATCAAGCAGCGCAAGGAATCCATCGCCCAATTCACCACCGGCAACCGCCACGATCTGGTCGCGAAAGAAGAGGCCGAAGCTGTCGTGCTCGCGGCCTACATGCCTGCGCAGATGAGCGACGCTGAGGTGGACGCGATCCTGACGGCTGCCGTCGCAGAAGTCGCCGCAACCGGCGTGACCGGCAATGCCGCGATGGGCAAGATCATGGCGATTGTGAAACCGAAGCTCGCGGGCAAGGCGGACATGAGCGCCGTTTCCGGCAAGGTGAAGGCGAAGCTCGGTTAAACCCTCGCCGTGTACGCAAGCAACGAGCGTTGATAATCCAGTGTTCGCAGTCATATAACGGAGTCTTGCAGATGAAAGCTGATTCGCTACAAACGCAGTCGACCCAGAGAAACATAGCGGCCAAGGCGCTGCTTGTTGCGATACTGGGTAGCTCGCTCGCAATCGCACAGGCCGCCATTTCGCAGGTGTCCATACGCCCCGCAGCGCCAGTCGAGCGCGACACGGTGTTCGTTGACGTCGTGTTTGACGCACCGGTGTGCACGCCCAGCCAATCCGGCGCTGTCGCGCAGACAACGTCAGGATCGCCCGCAACGAACGTGTATCAGGCGCGCGTAGATGGGCAAACGATTTCCGTCGTTATTTCCGCAACACAGGCGATCAGTGCGTGTACACCGACCAGCATGGTTACCGTTGCTTTGCCGCCGCTGTCGGCGGGTACGTACACGATTCGCGTGGCGGATTCAGCGCTCGGCCTCAGCGGCATCGTTTACGCGAATCGCACGATTCAAACCTCTGCGTCCGCAACTGTTACCGTAGTGCCAGACACGCCGCCCGCGGTGAACGTGTACCTCTTTGCGAACAGCGGCCCCGTCACTCAACTGAGCGTTGTAGACGCCGGAAGCTATCAGTACTTTCCTTACTACGCGAGTGACGTAGTTCACTGGCAAGCGGTGTTTTACGCATGGTCGCGTCGGACTCCTGAACCGAATCCACAGATTCAGCCAGTGTATGCACTCACCTCGCGCATCGCCGGGCTCGAGGATCGCAAGCTCTATACCATTGACCCCAAGGAGCGAGCGTCTCTGCTTGCCATGGGTGCTTTCGTGGGCGGCACGGCAGAAGCCCCTAGCGTGGCGCCGTTTGCCGTGATTGCGCCCACAGGCGGCGTATGCCCGCTGGGCCGTGTCTCAATCTATCGCGCCTTCGATCCGAAAGCGATCATTCATCGCTATGTTCCCGTTGCAACTTATCGTGCGCTGCTGGCTAACGGCTGGAAGGGCGAAGGCATCGCGTTTTGCGGAGCCACCGAGCCCGAAGGCGCGAGTTCGTGGGCACCGAACTGACAATTTTCTAGTCGAGTTTCGCTGACTGCCGCGCCTCGCGCAGCATTGCAATCTTGGTGATCAGCGCCTTAGCGTTCTCGGTTCTTTCGCTCAGAGGCAACGCAGCCAATTCTTTCTCCACATGCGCAATCGACTTGAGCAGCGCAATCTCCGGTGGCGCGTAGCCCGCGTTTTTGAGCACACGCATCAGCATGCGGACTTCCGCAGGCACCAGCAAATCTTCGGTCAAATCGAGCGGCTTGCCTTCGCCTTGAAGATTGCTCAAATCGCCGCGCGCAGCAGCCTCGGCGGCGCGGCGTTCAGCGATGATGTCGGCCCAATGCATAGTGCTTAACCTGCCCTTTCCTATACGTCGGTCATTGCAAATTGTTGGATGCAGCTATCTTACCGAGATGGAACGCATGGTCAAATTCGTCGTGGCCATCGCGGTGGTCGGCATGGTTGGCGGTGCCGCAGAGGTTCTGGAAATGGCAGTGGGAACGCCTGCGCGAGGGCACACCACAGTCGCCTGCAAAGGATGGGCGAGCGTGTTGCCTGGCGTCAAACCGGACGTCGCGTTTCTCAAAAGCAATCGCTCTGAGCGCACGATGACGTGGATCGGTCACGCGACGGTGCTGTTGCAAACGGGTGGCGCGAACATCATCACTGATCCGATGTTTTCGGATCGCAGGTCGCCCGTGCAGTTCGCCGGGCCGAAGCGACAGGTGCCGCTGATGATGACGATTGACGAGCTGCCCGCGATAGATGTGGTGTTCATTTCGCACAATCACTACGATCATCTGTACGCAGGTACGGTGAAGGAATTCGCGCGACGTTTTCCGAAGGCGACGTGGCTTGTGCCGCTGGGGCTGAAGTCGTGGTTCGCGGAATTTGATGTGGCAAACGTGCGCGAGATGGACTGGTGGGATTCGCTAGAACCGGTCGGGCTCAAGTACAGATTTGTGCCGGTGCAGCACTTGAGCACGTCCATCCTGACCGACGAACCGCTGGATCAACCGCCTAAAGATTTGGCCGTTGCCTTGGTGAAATACGGCATCGATCCCGCGAAATTTCATGTGTTCAAGTAGGGTGAAACGCGAAAGCTGCCAAAACAACTTTTTCTCACAAGTCCCTCCGCATAGGGGGTAAGTTCGATAAATCGCAAAAGTCGACTAAGAAAGTTTTACGCTGCTAGCCCGCAATCAGTCGTTTTCATAGCGAAAAGCTGTATCAAGCTTACGCACGCGGAACGTCCCGCCGATGCACGCAAACTCCGTTCGCATAAGTCGCCGCCACCGCGCGATCATCGGCGAGCGTCATCAGCGCAAAAAACACATCCATCGGATCATTGCGCAAACTCGTTCGCCGCGCCAGCAGCGGCGTCGCCTTCGGGTCAAGCAGCGCGAAATCGGCCTCTTTGCCCGGCGTAATCGAGCCCAATTTGCCATCAAGCGACAACGCCTTTGCGCCGCCCAACGTCGCCAGATACAGCGCATAAGCCGGCGACAACGACGTGCCCTGCAACTGCTGCACTTTGTACGCCTCGCCCAGCGTGCGCAGCATCGAATAGCTGGTGCCGCCGCCCACATCGGTGCCAACGCTCACCACATTACCCGCGCCAATTGCCTGCTTCAGATCGTAAAGTCCGCTGCCGATAAACAGGTTCGAAGTTGGGCAAAACGACGGTCGCGCACCGGTCGCCGTCATGCGCGCGCGATCCGCGTCGTCGAGGTAAATGCAGTGTCCGTAAATCGCTTTGTCGCGCAGCAAACCATAGTAATCGTAAATGTCCAGATAACTGCGATGACCGGGGAACAGCTCGGCAGCCCACGCGATCTCGGCCTTGTTCTCAGCGACGTGCGACTGGATGTAGGTCGTCGGATGTTCGTGCGACAGCGCCTTCAGTTTTTCCATCTGTGCGATAGTGGACGTCGGCGCAAAACGCGGCGTGATGGCATAGAGCGAACGCGCGTGCTGGTGCCAGCGCTCGATCAGCATTTTGGTGTCGCGATAGCCCGTTTCGGCTGTGTCCATTAACGCTTCGGGTGCATGCCGATCCATCAAACATTTGCCCGCAATCATGCGCAGGCCGCGTGCTTCGGAGGCCGTAAAAAACGCATCGACTGATTGCGGATGCACCGTGCAAAAAACACTCGCCGTCGTCGTGCCGTTCTCAAGCAGGCGATCCAGAAAAAACATCGCGGCGGTGTCGGAAAATGCGCGATCTGCAAACTTTATCTCAGCGGGAAACGTGTAGCGATTCAGCCAGTCGAGCAGTTGCGTGCCATACGCCCCAATCACGTCAACCTGCGGGTAATGCACATGCGTATCAATGAACCCCGGCACCAGAATCTTGCCGCGATGATCGTCAATGCGTACGTCGGCCCCGAGCGTCGGCAACAGCGCATCGGACGGCCCGACTTTTTCGATGTGTCCATCACGCAACAGCGTGATCGCGTCGGGCAAATATTCGATGGCGGATGCGTCCCCGGCGAGACCCGGATCTCGCAGACAATGCAGCACAGAAGAACGAATAGCAGTCACATTCATGCCGCGATGATATTCGTGAAAGCATGGCGTCAGCATTCGCGCGCACGATGGCAGAGATTGCGCCTGCAAATACTCGTTCGGGGCCTGATCGGTTCGACTAATCCTAAAAACGGAGGGCGTATTAACCGAAACTCATGCGGGGCATGCTTCTTGCCCTGTTTCAGATCAGCCTGCCATTCTGTAACAAGGCTGGCTTGTCAATTAGAGCAACACCATTAAACAAAAAAACATACTCCGACTGCAACGATTTCGTGATCGCCTGCGCGCGATGTTTGCGCTGCGTCAAGCCCGACCGCCGCTCGACCTCGCGCCGCCCGTTCCACCGGTCCAGAATGTCGATGCCGCTTTACGCGATGAGTTGGTGTTGCCGCCGTTACCCGTTGAGTCCCTGGCCAATGCGATCAGCGACGCCGCTGAAATAACCGAGGCTCCAGATGGAGCAACGATAAAACCCGAGGCACGGCTCACCCCTGCAAAAACTGTGGAGGGCAGCGCCCGCAGCGTCGACGGCGCGACGTCGCCATGGTTGTTGCTCCCGGCTGAGCGCAATTACCGCTTGTATGTGCCGCCGCATGTTTCGCAGCGCAAGGGTGGCGTCGCGCTGCCGCTTGTGATCATGATTCACGGCTGTCGCGAAACCGCCGAGGAGTTCGAACGCGGAACCCGCATGAAAGCGATTGCGGATCGCGAAGGCTTCGCGGTGCTCTACCCCAATCAGGCCACGTTCGCCAACATCCGTCGCTGCTGGAACTGGTTCGAGCCGAACACGGCGGCGGGTAACGGTGAATGCGCCATCATTCTCGAAATGATTCGCGAAGCGCGCAAACACGTCAAACTCGACCGCACCCGTGTGTACGTTGCCGGTATGTCCTCCGGTGGCGCGCTCGCGGGTCTGCTCGCGTTCCACCATCCGGAAATGTTTGCCGCCGTCGCCGTGCATTCAGGCTTGCCGCCGATGATGCCGCCATCAGCTGCAGCCGCGATTTCAGCGATGGAAAAAGGCGTGCGCGTCGACAGCGACATGCTCGCTGATAGCTATTGGAATACACACGAAGTATTGCCGCCAGCGCTCATCGTGCTGCATGGCGATCAAGATGAAACAGTCACCGATAAAAACGCAACGTCGATGGTCAAGCTATGGGAAAAACTCTACGAATCAGCACCGCAGGCCGATCCGTTAGTTCGGCTGGATACGGAGACCAAATCTATCGGGAACACACGCTCATGCACACAAATCGACCTGCAACGCGAAGGCGAAACCGTCATCAGAGCGCTACGAATTCACGGGCTCGCGCACCTGTGGAGCGGCGGTGACGCGGCTCTGCCTTTCAATGATGCGAAAGGCCCGGACGCGTCGGCGTTGATCTGGAAGTTTTTTGATGGGCAGCAACGAGTTGACTAAACCAGCACCCGCTCAATCCCTCCTGAATTGGCCTTCGCGACATACTCAGACATCCATTTGTCTCCGAGCAAACGCCTGGCGATTTCGACGACGATGTAATCGGCCTTGGTGTCGCTGTCATTGTCATAGCGCGATAGGCCTTGCAGACAGGACGGGCAGCTAGTGAGAATTTTCACTTCGCCTTGAAACTTTTGATCGGCTCCCGGAGCCGTCTTCACGGGAATCGCGCGCAGTTTGTCCGCACCTTTGCGCATCTCTTCCTCCTTGCGGAAACGCACTTGCGTTGAGATATCGGGACGGGTGACGGCAAGTGTGCCGGATTCTCCGCAGCAGCGATCATTGAGATCAATCTTTTGGCCCATGAGTTCGTTGACCACTTTCATCGGCTGATACGTTTGCATCGGCGAATGACAGGGGTCGTGATACATGTATCGCGTGCCCGTGATGTTCGCGAGCTTGATGCCTTTTTCCATCAGGTATTCGTGAATGTCCAGCAAGCGGCAGCCGGGGAAAATCTTCTCGAATTCGTACTTCTCCAACTGATCCATGCAGGTGCCACAGGAGACGATCACGGTTTTGATATCGAGATAGTTGAGCGTGTTGGCGACGCGGTGGAACAGCACGCGGTTATCGGTGATGATCTCCTGACCTTTGTCGTGATTGCCGCTCGCGGTTTGCGGGTAACCGCAGCAGAGGTAACCCGGTGGCAATACGGTCTGCGCACCGACGTGCCAGAGCATCGCTTGTGTCGCCAATCCGACCTGGGAGAACAACCGCTCGGAGCCGCAACCGGGGAAGTAAAAAACGGCTTCCTGCTCGTCCGCATTTATCTGCGGATTGCGGATGATGGGTACGACTTTATCGTCTTCAATGTCGAGCAGTTTGCGTGCGGTTTGCTTCGGCAATCCGCTGGGCATCGGCTTGTTGATGAAGTGAATCACCTGCGCCTTGATGGCGGGTTTACCACCCGTAGTAGAGGGTGGTCGCTTGGTTTGCGAACCGATCAAACCGAAGCGTTTGGCGAGCCCATACGCAAAGCGTTGCATGCGATAGCCGCCGTTCACGACCGTGCGCTTGAGCAGGTTCACCGTTGCTGGATCGCGCGCGTTGAGCAGCAGCATCGCAACCGCAGTACCGGGGTTGAATTTCTTCTTGCCTGCTTTGCGCAAGAGATTCCTCATCGCCATCGACACATTGCCGAAATCAATATCGACCGGGCACGGATTCGCGCACTTGTGACAGACCGTGCAGTGATCCGCAACGTCGGCGAGTTCGTCCCAATGCCGCAGCGAAATGCCACGTCGCGTTTGCTCTTCGTAGAGGAAGGCTTCGACCAATAAGCCCGTGGCGAGAATTTTGTTGCGCGGGGAATAAAGCAGGTTCGCGCGTGGCACGTGCGTCGAACACACAGGTTTGCACTTGCCACAACGCAGACAATCTTTCACCGAATCGGCAATCGCGCCGATGTCGCTGGCTTCGAGAATCAACGACTCGCTGCCGAGCAGACCAAACGAGGGCGTGTATGCGTAGCGCAGATCGCCGCCCGGCATCAGCTTGCCCTTGTTGAAGCGCCCTTCAGGATCGATTTTCTGCTTGTAGCGCTGGAACGGGCCGATCTCATCGTCGGTGAGGAATTCAAGTTTCGTCACACCAATGCCGTGCTCGCCCGAGATCACACCATCGAGTGAACGCGCCAACCCCATGATGCGTGCGACGGCTGCGTTCGCCTCTTGCAGCATCTCGTAATTGTCGCTGTTGACGGGCAGGTTGGTGTGCACATTGCCGTCGCCTGCGTGCATGTGCAGGGCAACCCAAACGCGACCGCGCAGCACGTCTTTGTGAATCGCGATGAAGCGGTCAACGATAGGCTTCAGCGCTTCACCAGCAAAGATGTCTTCGAGCGGCGCTTTGATTTCCGTGCGCCAGCTGACGCGGATTTCGTGCGATTGCAGTTGACGGAAGAGGGATTCGTTCCCTCCCCCCTCGTGGGGGAGGGTTAGGGAGAGGGGGCTAGTCGCAGGACCAACGCTCTCCGCACTACCGTCACCCTCTCCTCTCAAGGGAGAGGGGGTCAAAGCCGTGAGATATCCGCTCCAACGATCACGAATAGCAGCCACTAGCGCTGAAGCCTCACCAACTTTCTCTGCTAGCAATTCCGCCGAAACCCCATACTCCTCATAGCGATGATGCGGCATTGCCCCCGCAAAAAACTTCTCCAGCTCGATGCAGAGCTTCAGCTTGTTCTTGATCGAAAGCTCAATGTTGATGCGCTCGATACCGTCGCAATAATCACCCATGCGCGGCAACGGAATCACCACGTCCTCGTTCAGCTTGAACGCATTCGTATGCTTGGCAATCGCTGCCGTGCGAGCGCGGTCTAGCCAGAATTTTTTGCGTGATTCGGCGCTCACCGCCACAAAACCTTCGGCACCACGCAGGTTGCAGATGCGCACGACTTCCGATGCGGCTCTCGCGACTTCATTCTCGTCATCGCCAACGATGTCGCCAATCAGGATCATCTTCGGTCGACCGTGGCGCTTTGCCTTGGTGGCGTAGCCGACAGCGCGCACGTAGCGCTCGTCCAGATGCTCAAGCCCCGACAACATCACGCGACCTGCACCGGTTTTCGGCAAGGCATCGAGAAAATCTTTGACTTCAACAATCGCTGGCACCGAATCGCGCACCTGACCGAAAAACTCCATACACACGGTACGCGTATGCGGCGGCATCTTGTGCAGCACCCATTTAGACCAGGTGATGAGGCCATCGCAGCCTTCCTTTTGCACGCCGGGCAGTCCGCTTAAAAACTTGTCCGTGACATCTTTACCCAGCCCGATTTTTCGGAAACTGGGGCCGGGAATTATCAGCGTTTCTTCGCGTAAAATCTTGCTGCGATCTAGCTTGGCGTCAAAGTATTGCAGTCGAAACGTCGCATGATTGGCATCATGAATCTTGCCAAGATTGTGATCCATGCGTGTGACTTCGAGCCACTCGCCTTGTGGCGTTACCATGCGCCACGCAGCTAAATTGTCGAGTGCAGTACCCCACAGCACGGCCTTCTTGCCACCTGCGTTCATCGCGACATTGCCGCCAATGCAGCTCGCGTCTGCGCTGGTCGGGTCGCACGCCCACACGAGGCCCGCATGCTCCGCCGCTTCCATCGCACGACGCGTCACGACGCCCGCTTCGCATTCGATGACGCCGTACGTCTCGGTCTGTCCTGGCAATATTTCGAACTTGACCGAGGACAGCGTCTCCAGTTTCTCAGTGTTGATAACCGCAGAGGTTTTCGTAAGTGGAATCGCTCCACCCGTATAGCCCGTGCCGCCGCCACGCGGGATGATTGTGAGCCCGAGTTCGATGCAGCCGTTGACGAGGCCGACGACCTCGTCTTCGGTGTCCGGATGCAGCACGACGAACGGATATTCGACTCGCCAGTCGGTGGCGTCAGTCACATGCGAAACACGTGCAAGCCCATCGAATGTGATGTTGTCTTTGTGCGTGACTTTGCCCAGTACTTTGAGCACGCGTTTGCGCAAGTCCCAAGTCTCGCGGAACTGCACCTCAAAGCGATCTACCGCTCGGGTGGCACGCGTCACCAGTTCGCCCACTTTTGCTTTGCGCGCTTCGCCGTCGGCATCGGCAACGTCCACGTTGCGGCGCTTCTCCACCTCACGCAAACGATGACGCAATGCGTCGATCAACATTGCACGTCGACGCGGATTGTCGATCAAATCGTCCTGCAAATAGGGATTGCGCTCCACGACCCAGATGTCGCCGAGCACTTCGAACAACATGCGCGCGCTGCGCCCAGTTTTCCGCTCGCCGCGGAGCGTTTGCAGAATGTCCCAAGCGTCATCGCCGAGAAGGCGAATGATGATTTCGCGATCAGAAAAACTGGTGTAGTTGTACGGGATTTCGCGGATGCGGGAACCGCGCTCGTCGCTGCCCTCGGGTGTAGATTCGAAGAGCGTTTTCTTCTGCACGATGGTTTGCAACGTTGGCGGACGTAGCGTAGCGGAGGCGGTTGCAGGAAGTGCGCTCAAAACAGTGGGGGTCAGCAACTGCTGCAACGAGCGAAAAACGCCGTTCGCGGGAAACTTCATGCGCGGGCGCTTTCGAAACTACAAAGCGCGTGAGTGTGTGGGAGCAAAGTATATCGCGGTGCAACAATCGCCCAAACCCGCGACCCTGCGCGGTTTGGCCCTGTTTTGAAGACGGTTTTCTGTAGCATTCGCATCTCACCAAATTTTGCCCCGTCCAAAGGTCAGCGCACCATGAAATTTCGCTTCCCCGTCATCATCATCGACGAAGATTGGCGCGCCGAGTCGTCCTCGGGTCTGGGCATCCGCGCGCTTGCCAAAGCGCTGGAGGAACAGGGCGTTGAAGTGGTCGGCGGCTTCACGTACGTGGACGTTGCGATGGTGGCCAATCAGGCGGCGCGAGCGTCGGCTTTTGTGGTGTCGCTCGATGACGAAGAGGTGAACGAGGATGGCGTCGAGAGCCAAGCCATCATCGACCTGCGCAAATTCATCATCGAGACCCGCCGCCGCAATGCCGATGTGCCGATTTTCCTGTTCGGCGAAACACGCACGTCGCAGCATTTGCCGAATGAAATTCTGAAGGAGCTGCATGGCTTCATTCACATGTTTGAGGACACGCCGGACTTCGTCGCGCGCACCATCGTGCGTGAAGCGCGGCAATACCTGAACGCCGTGGCACCACCGTTTTTCAAGGCGCTGCTCGACTACGCACGCGATGGTTCGTACTCATGGCATTGCCCCGGTCACTCCGGCGGCGTGGCGTTTTTGAAGAGCCCAGTCGGGCAAATGTTCCACCAATTTTTTGGCGAGAACATGCTGCGCGCCGACGTGTGCAACGCAGTGGATGAACTCGGTCAATTGCTCGATCACACAGGCCCCGTTGCGGCTTCTGAGCGCAATGCGGCGCGCATTTTCGGCGCGGATCATTTGTTCTTCGTCACCAACGGAACCAGCACGTCGAACAAGATTGTGTGGCATGCCAATGTCGCGCGCGACGACATCGTGCTGGTGGATCGCAACTGCCATAAGAGCGTGCTGCACGCCATTATGATGACCGGCACGGTGCCGATTTTTTTGCAGCCGACAAGAAATCACTTCGGCATCATCGGCCCGATCACCCGCGATCAGTTCACGCGTGAATCGATCCAAAAAAAGATCAACGCGCATCCGCTGGTGAAGGACAAAAAAGCCCGACCCCGCGTGATGACAATTACGCAAAGTACCTACGACGGCGTGCTCTACAACGTCGAGACGATCAAGAAAGCGTTGCAGGGCTACATCGAAAACTTGCACTTCGACGAAGCCTGGTTGCCGCACGCCGCGTTCCACCCGTTCTATCAGGACATGCACGCGATCGGACCCGGCCGCAAACCGTGCAAGGACTCAACGGTGTTCGCAACGCAAAGCACGCACAAACTGCTCGCCGGACTCTCGCAGGCGTCGCAAATTCTGGTGCAGGATGCGGTGAATCAAAAGCTCGATTTCACGCGCTTCAATGAGGCGTATTTG
>JAYVPF010000356.1:0-3044 GCA_043757535.1 Burkholderiales bacterium | reverse complement strand
ACTATCGGTGCCTGCGTCTACCCCAGTTCCAATCGGGGTGGCGTAGGGGTTGATGCCGCCGCCGCTGCCACCAGCGGCGCCAAAGACGGTGTTGATGGTGTCTGCGTTCATGCCGTCGCTGCCGTCACCGTTGAGCGCACTCAATCCCAGGTTGGCTCCGGTGAGACTCTGGCTGCCCGTGCTCACGCTCCGCATGGACAAGCTCTGCTGTCAGTGAACGTAACGAGTTCTTTTTCCTCATTATCGCGCGCCCTCTTTGGTATCTTGGGCACGCCCGCTACTTCCAGCTACACCATTCCCGCATTCAATGGCGCGCAAGTCGCGGCAGAAGGACAGATTGTTAAATCCGAATGTCGACAACTCTATGATCGCCTCGCCGCCTGCTGAACTGATTGGCGACAGCGTAACTCGCCGGGAGAATCCCACACGCTCAACTTTGGATACGCTTGGAGCGTATGGTTTGCTCTCTGGCAACGCGCGCGCCAAGTAATTTTGGGCGGCGGCGGCGGCGCAAGTATCAGACCAACAGGCGCGTGTGAAGACAGTAAGACATGCAACAAGTCCGGATAGGCAGATGAGTTGTGAGCGCATCAGCGACAGCACGTCGAACTTCCGGGTGCCACGCCAGACTGATGTAACGGGATGCGACCTTGGAACTGCACTTCGAATTCCGTACCGGGAATTAGTGCACCAATTCCTGTGCTCACTTCACCTATGAAATTGCGCCCCCCCAGAACATCGAAGTCATACTTGTCGTAGAAAATTCCGAGGTAGCCGTCGAACGTCCACGGACACTGGCAGGTCAGCTTCAAAGTGCCACGCAATCGTGCGATAACGCGACCAAACGAGCAACCCTCCTTCGTCACATAGCTGAACGAATGAGGAACGCGTTCGTCAATTGGGATGCTCGCATCGGTGCACGACTTTCCAATCGATTGAATCCTCGCCCTGATTTTTGAAATGAGCGCAGATAGATCTAAGCTCGAAAGTGGAACCGACACGGGTTGTCCACCGCCGTTCATGTAGTGCCTAGCGAACCACTCGCAGTACGGAAAGTAGCTCAACGGATCTCCGCGAGAGGGTGGCTGACTACCATTCGCAAGTCCAATCGGATCGAAACCGGTGAAAGGCTGTGCTTGCACGTAGCCGTAGCGATTTGGCCCATCGCCCAACCCAATCGGATCGCTCTCGACATATCTCCCGGTGTCTTTCTCATAGTCCCTGAAGTAGTTCTGAGCAAGGTTGGTTTCTTGATCGAAATATTGCCCCGGAAACCGATGATTGTTCTCGGTTGCGGCGTTGGTTGAGTTGGCTGCAAGGGTGGTAGCGTTGACGATGGACTGATCAATCACCGCAGCACCGAAGGACTCGTAAGAAGCCTTCCAGCTAATCATGCCTGTGGCGTTACTCGTCAGTGTTTGCGGTGTCCCCAGATGATCGTTGTGAAACACATGGAGACGATCTGTTGTGATGCTGGTGCTGGCGTTGCCACTTGCGCCGACGTCCCGCTTATAGTTCGGACTCGACTGCCAAGTTGAATGCCCACCGCTGGCAAGGCCTGGCGAATAGGCATAGGCCGTCCTCAGGTCGCCCGTATCGGCGAACTCCGCAACCAAGCCTTCACTGCCATAACCAAAGTAGGTCGTCCCCGCCTGTTGCGCAATCGGGTTCTGCGGACTGATCGTGGTGTTCGGAACATTGACCGTCTTTCTCACCCTGCGTCCAAACGGGTCATAGCGATAGGTTGCCACTGTCTGCCCGCCCTCCTTCACCTCCACCATCCGCTCTGCCGCATCGTAGAGATAGGTGCGTGGTGCATTCGTGGTCGCGCCTGTGGCGATACTGTTGCTCGTTTGCGGGTTGACTGCTTTGGTGTGCCCATCGGCGCTATAACTACGCGTCTCGAGCGTCGCACCGGAGGTGGCTTGTGCGGTGAGTTGCGCAATCGTCTCTAACTGATGATTGGCGTTGTAGCTGTAGGCGCGGTTGGTTACGAGATTACTCTTCTGCTCGGTCAGCCGGTTATGCACCAAGTCGTAGCTGTAGAGCTCGGTCGGAGGGGTAGCGGTGGTCGCCGTCCCTGAATTGGGAATCACGCTGGTCAATCGATACAGCGTGTCGTAGCCGTAGCTGGTTTGCGTGTTGTCTGAGCTTGAAGCATTCGCGGCGCTCGCGAACTGCCGATTGATCTGGGTCGGGTTTGACACCTCATCGTACTGATACGTGAAGCTCATCAGCGGGCTCTGGTTGGCAGGTGCGTTCGCGCCGGTTTGTGGCGGAGCAACTTTGATCTCGGTCGGTCGCTGCAGTGGATCGTACTGATAGCTCTGCTTCACCCCACTCGGGTATTCGATGGTTTGAATCTGCTGCCAGCGGTACTGCGTGAAGTTGATGTCGCCGCCGTTTCCACTGGTACCTGACGACGGCAAGCTCAGTTTGGAAACTCTTCCCGCGCTGTCGTAGCTAAGCGTGTGACTCTTGCCATCCGCATCAGTTCTTGTTTTTAGTCTTCCTGCGCTGGTGTAGCTTTGCAGGGTGGTTTTGCTGAAGGCGTTTGCGCTCGTTGCGTTGGTCGCGTTATAAGTCGTTGCGATACGGATCTGACGGTTGAGCTCGTCGTATTGGTAGCTGCCGGAGAGGATGTCTGCGCTCGGGGAGGTGGCGGCATGGTTCGGGTCAGCGGCGTTACTGGCGGCACTGCTCGCGGCTTGTTGGTCCGTCCAGCCCGTTAAGTTGCCGTTCGGGTCGTACTGGTAGCCAATGAGTCGGCTGGCTGTTGCGGTGGGGGTGCCTTGCACGGCAGGTGTCGTGGCGCTGCCCGCAGTAGCGTTGCTGCCGAGGTAGTGCATCTCGGTGACTCTTCGGTTCAACGCGTCATACGTGTAGCGGCGTTTGTTGCCATTCGCGCTCGTCGTGTCGCTGAGATTGCCGTTTGCATCGTAGGCGTAGCCGGTGGTGTCGCCAAGGGGTCTGATCTCGGCGATCTTTCGATTGGCGCGGTCGTAGCGGTATTGCGTGACGGAGCCCTTGGGATCAGTGACGCT
>JAYVPF010000355.1:0-11389 GCA_043757535.1 Burkholderiales bacterium | reverse complement strand
ATGAATTTCGACATGCTCGACGCTCTGATTTCGTTGAACTGAAGTATCGCTCAGCTGCGTCGCGCTTTTGCTTGAATAGTCCGACAGGCTGCTAGACGGGCGTGGATGGCTCGCCACATGGCGGGCGCTAAATCAGCGTCGCTGACGATCTCACCCACGATCTCGATACGCTCGGTGTAGACCCGCGCGCTCACCCGCTGGCGCACCCATTCGCAGGGCACCGAATAGCGATTGCCGTCGACGACCACCAGGCAGGTGCTGCTGACCCGGCAGAGCGTTTCGACGTAACCGTCGAACGCCGCGGGCATGGGCATCAAATGCGCTTGTTCCTGCTCCAGCATTTCGGCGACAGTCAAGCTCTTGTGTTCGGGGTGGCGGATCAGCGACCATAAGGCGCGACAGCGATCGGCGAGCCACGCGTTAAGCGCATCAAAGCTCGCGAAGCGCTCAAGCTTGGCGTCCAGCCAAATTCTTCGGCGCGCGTCTTGTACGTTCTTCTCGACAACACCTTGCGACACGCTTGTCGCCCTCCCTCTCCCATCCACTTGCGACGTTGCAGAAGTCCGGGTCGAACAGGTAGTGTGCGCACATCGCTGCAAAGCGTGCGTTGACGGTGCGCAGCTTGCCGCGCCCGACTTTGTCAACTGCGGTCTTCATATTGTCGTAAATCCCGCGCCTTGGAATGCCGCCTAGCGCGGCGAAGCTCTTGGTGTGCGCATCAAAGAGCATCTCGTGTCCCTGACTCGGATAGGCCACCAGCCAGAAGGCTCGACTGGCACAGAGTTTCATGTGTGAAACCTGCATCCGGTAGAAGATGCCGCCGATGACAAAGCCTTCCTCGCTCCAGTCAAACTGGAACGCTTCACCGAACGCGAAGAGCAGCGGTATGAAGGCTTGTCGTAGGCCACCCATTCCGCTCAATGCTCCCTGCCGTATCCGCCATGCGCGGATGAAATCAGTCAGCCCAGAGTACCCGCCGCTGTAGCCGTTGGCTTTTATTTCGGTGAACAGGTGTTTGCCGGTACGACGATCCCGTTTGATTCGTCCGGCGTCTGCGACGAGGGCTTGTTCGACCTGCGCAATAAACGATGCCAACTTCTTCGGCGTCGCTCGCCTGCGATATTTCGGCGCGGCCAGCTGCACTGTCTGTGTCAGGCGCGTCGCTGCGCTTTGCGAGAGTGCAGTATCGAGCTTCGCGCCCGTTTGCGCCGTGACCGCTGAAACGGCGTTCTCCGCGATCGTCATAGCCGCCGGTACAACGGCTCGCTTGAGCCAGCGCTTGACCGTGTTTCGGGCAATGCCGGTGCGACGCGCTATTTCTGAATAACCCAGTCCGTCACGCAAAAACATGCGCCGTATCCTGCCTAATATTTCCATGGTGATCACCTTTTTTTGTCTCCTGCTTAAGAATTAAGCAGGCTTGGTCATACACCCTGGTCAATATTGAGTCGGCGCGAGGCCCTCTAGTGTAGTGCTTCGTATTTAATGCAACTTAAAGTGAGTGATTGAGTCAAACATTCATTGACCCAGTAGCGAGCGTGATCGTGCGAATAGCCCAAGGCATTGAACTGACGGACCTCGAGCGCAAGCAATTGCTGAGCATTGCCAACTCCGAACGCAGCGAGGTTCGCCTTGCGCGTCGGGCGGGCATTGTTTTGCTGTGCGCTGACGGATTGGACAACAAAACCGTGGGAGAGATGTTGGGAATTGATCGGATAGCTGTGGCTCGGTGGCGTGCTCGCTACGCCGCTGCGGGCCTTGCGGCGATTGCACGTGAGCTGCCGCGCGGGGGCCGCACGCCGGTGGTTGATCGCGCTCAAGTGGTGCGCATGACCACGCAGAGCACGCCCGAGGCGGCCACGCACTGGAGCACACGCACTCTGGCGGCTGTGCTCGGTTGCAGCGACACCACCGTACAGCGCATCTGGAAGCAGCATGGTCTGAAGCCCCATCGCGTGCGCCAGTTCAAAGTGTCGCGCGATCCGCTGTTTGTGGAGAAACTGGAGGACATTGTGGGCTTGTATCTCTCGCCGCCTGAGCACGCGCTGGTGCTTTGCTGCGATGAGAAGAGTCAGATTCAAGCGCTCGACCGAACCCAGCCCGGTTTGCCCATGAAGAGAGGCCGTGCGGCCACGATGACCCACGACTACAAGCGTCACGGCACCACCACGCTATTTGCGGCCATCAACACACTCGACGGTCAGCTCATTGCGCAGTGCCAGCCCCGCCATCGCCACACCGAGTGGTTGAAGTTTCTACAACAAATTGATCGCCAGAGGCCCAGCGCTAAGGCGCTGCACCTGATTGTGGACAACGACGCGACACCCAAGCATCCCGTGGTGCAGGCGTGGCTTGACAAGCATCCGCGATTCACTATGCATTTCACCCCCACCTCAGCGTCGTGGCTCAACAGGATCGAGCGCTTCGTCCGCGACATCTCCGAGAAGCGATTGCGCCGGGCTGTGTTTACAAGCGTGCCTGATCTCGTCAGCGCCATTGACGCCTACGTCGGTGAGCACAACAAAAATCCCAAGCCGTTCATCTGGACCGCGAGTGCGAGAGATATCCTCGCAAAGGTCAGTCGTCCGTGCAAACGCACGATTAAGTAGCAAACAGAATGAAACACTGCACTAGCTGGTAAATTTTGAATCGGCGTCAACATCTTGGATCAATCCCGTTTAAATCAAGATTAATTATCCTTAGCTGATTTTTTATTGTTCATCTTTTCTCTCTATACGCAGCAGAGTGCGGGCTACACGCTGAAAATGTCAAATGTCGACATTAAGCATTTCTCCAATGTGGCCCGCATAAAGTCTTGAGTGGGTAAGAAAGCCGTTGCGCTCAGATACACTTCGCGCTTCTCTGCATTGTGCACCCGCTGCTTGCTGGTGCGCTTAAAACCTTCGCGCGATGAAACCTCCGTCGGCCACCGCTGCGCCAGTACTTAAGAAAATTGCCGCTCCGGGTACGCCCGGTCGTCCGGCATTTGATTCGACCAAATCATCCTCTACGCCGTCCGTGGCGCTGGCTCTGGTTCAGCGCCGAGCCGCAGAGGCTGTGTTGGCAGTGCTTTCGGGCAATAACGCGGATGCTGCGCTGGCTCGCGTGGATACCTGCGGTTTCGACGGCGCAACCCGCGCTGCGTTGACTGATTTGACCTACGGCACGCTGCGCTTTTTGGGTGAGTTGCGCGCCATTGTGCGCCAGTTTGTGCATGCGAAGCCGGAGCCGCTGATCGAGGCGCTGCTATGGGTGGCGATTTACGAGTTGGCGCACAGCAAAACGGCCTCGCATGTCATCGTTTCACAAGCCGTCGCAGCGGTAGAGACAATCAATCGCGGTGCCAAGGGCTTTGCCAATGCCGTGCTGCGCAACTACATGCGTGAGCCCGAGGCCTCGCTTGCCAAAGCGATGGAGCACGACGAGGGCATGTGGAACCACCCGACCTGGTGGGTCGAGCGCGTGCGTCGTGAGCAGCCGGAATGGTGGGAAGCGATTTTGCGTGGCGGCAATGGGCATGGCCCGTTGACGTTGCGCGTGAACCGTCGACGGGCGACGGTCGAGCAGGTGATGGCGGCGTTCGAGGCGAAAAAGATCGAGGCTGAGGTGTTATCCGACACGATGATCGTGCTCAAGCGACCACGTCCTGTTGAGCGTCTGCCCGGTTTCCGTGACGGCCATTTTTCGGTGCAGGATGCGGGCGCGCAGCTTGCGGCCACGCTGCTCGGCGCGAAGGACGGCATGCGTGTGCTGGATGCCTGTGCTGCACCCGGTGGCAAGGCTGCGCATGTGCTGGAGTTGGCCGATTGCAAGCTGATTGCGCTGGATGTGGACGGCGAACGTGTGAAGCGCGTAGCGGAAAATTTTGACCGGCTTGGGTTGTTTGGCGATGTGCGCGCGGCGGACGCTGCGACGCCCGCGACTTGGTGGGATGGCGTGCGGTATGACCGCATCCTGATTGATGCGCCGTGCACGGGTTCGGGCGTCGTGCGGCGGCATCCCGATGGCAAGTGGCTCAAGCGCGACAGCGACGTGGCGCAGCTCGCGGCGCAGCAAAAACGGCTGATCGACGGCGTGTGGTCCCTGCTGAAACCGGGTGGGCGACTGCTTTACGCCACCTGCTCGGTGTTCAAGCCGGAAAATAATTTGCAGATGGAAGCGGCGCTGGCGCGACACGCCGATATGCGTCGTATCCGAATCGCATTGCCCGGCGATCCGGCGAGTGCGAGCGGGCAGTTGTTGCCAGGCGGCAACCGTAAGACTCACAATCACGATGGCTACTTTTACGCTTTGCTGGAAAAGATTGCTTCGTGATTCGGGTGACTGAAAGTTTGCTGCGCCAATGCCTCAATCTGTGTGTTGTCGCCGTTTTCACGTTCGCAACGCTCGTGTTTTCGTGTCAGGCAACGGCAGAAATCATCAATGTGAAGAGCGCTGTGGTGCGCACGCAGGATGACGCTTATGTGATGGACGCGGAGTTTGATTTTGCGCTGACCGCACCGCTGGAAGAGGCGCTGGTGCGTGGCACACCGCTGTACTTCGTTCTGGAAACGGACGTCACACGCAATCGCCCGTACTGGTTTGATGAGCATGTGCCGTCGCCGTCGTTCGTGCGCAGACTCATGTTCGCGGCGCTGACCAATTCGTACCGCGTCGACACCGGCCGCAGCGTCGGCACGCCGAACAGCTACCCTACGCTTGACGAGGCGTTACGGCAAATCCGGCTGGTGCGCGGCCGCACCTTGCTCGACAAGCGCGAGCTTAGGTTAGGCGAGCGCTATGAAGTGTCGCTACGACTGAAACTTGACACAACGCAGCTGCCAAAACCATTGCAGGTGAACACGCTGGTGTCGCGTGAATGGACGCTGTCTTCCGACTGGTACCGCGTGGTGGTCACGCCCTAGCGGCATGAAGCTATGAGCAGTTTCGATCCTGTGCCTGATGCAGCGGTAGCCGTTGGCCTGTCGCCGCCGCGCTGGATGCGCGTGGCGTGGCTGACGCTGTCAATTGCGGGCATCGTGTTCATCATCGCGCTGGCAACCGCATCGAACAACTCGCCGCTGTTCACGCGCTATTACACCGAGATTCTGATCGCCAATGCGGCCATCGTGATCGGGCTCGCGATTCTAGTGATCTATCAGATCGTGCTGTTGTTGCGGGCGCGGCGCGCGGCGGTTTTTGGCTCCAAACTTACAACCCGCATGATGATGTTTTTTGCTGTGGTTGCGGTCTTGCCCGGTGCGCTGGTTTATTCGTTGTCGGTTCAGTTTTTGTCGTCGTCGATTGAAAGCTTTTTTGACACCCGCATCGACAAAGCGCTCGACACTGGCTTGCAACTCGGCCGATCCGCATTGACGCAGCCGCTGAAGGAACTCACTCGCAAGACTGAGTCCATCGCCTCGACGCTGTCGAGCCTTGATGCAGCGGAGGCGCGAGCGCGGCTGGGTAACTTGCGTGATCAGGCCGATCTGGCGAGTGTGTCGCTGCTGGCTGTCAATGGTTCTCTCATCGCGCAAGCCACCGAGAGCGTCGTTGCGTTGCCGCCGACCATGCCCTCAGCAATGGAGTTGCGGCAGGTGCGCTCGATGCAAACCGTGACGTCTGTTGAACCGGTGGGTGACAATGCGTTGCAACTGAAGGTCATCGCGCCGGTGGTCGCGGGCGACGGATCGCCCCTGCGATTGTTGATCGTGACGCAACCCGTGCCCCAAGCGCTGCGCGAACAGACCGAGCGCGTGGAAGCGGGCTTTCGCGATTATCAGGAGCTATCGTTTCAGCGCACGGCGTTAAAACGACTTTTTGCGTTCACGTTGACGCTCGCTTTGATGCTCGCGCTGTTAACGGCGCTTGCGCTGGCTTCGGTTTTCTCCGAGCGACTAGCGCAGCCGTTAGCGCGATTGGCGGACGGTACGCGCGCGGTTGCTGACGGCGATTTTTCGCGCAAGCAACCCGTCGAAGGGCGCGACGAACTTGCGGTTTTGACGCAGTCATTCAACACCATGACCTCGCAGTTAGCCGAAGCGCGTGATCGCGATATGGTCAACCGCCGTGAGATTGAAACGACCAATCTGTACCTTGAGAGCGTGCTAAAGAATCTGAACGCTGGCGTTTTGGTGTTTACCGATGATTTCGTGTTGCGCGTAGCCAATGCGGCAGCGGCCGTGATCCTGCAGGCACGCATTGACGAGCGTGTTGGCGAACCTCTGGGGCAGTGGTCGAAGACCGAACCAGCGCTTGCAACCTTCGCGGACATCGTAGCGCGCAACTTCGCGGCTGTAGGTGAGAGCGACTGGCAACGCGAGCAGGAACTGATGGTGGGTGGCATTGCGCGCACCTTCATTTTGCGCGGTGCACGCCGCGTGGTGGCAGACGTTGGCGCACGCATCGTCGTGTTTGATGACGTGACCGAAGTGTTGCAGGCGCAGCGCGATACCGCGTGGGCCGAGGTGGCGCGACGTCTGGCGCATGAGATCAAAAATCCGTTGACGCCGATTCAGCTCTCGGCCGAGCGGCTGGAGATGAAGCTGGTGCCGAGGCTTGGTGAAAGTGATGCGGCGGTACTGCGTCGCGGCACGCAGACTATCGTCAACCAGGTCACCGCCATGAAAAATATGGTGAATGATTTTGCGATCTATGCGCGCCGACCGCGCCCTGGCAGCTTGCTGGCGGTGGACGTTGAGGCGCTGCTCAAAGAAACCCTGGAGCTTTACGCATCGTATCCGGTGAAATTGACGTTGAACTGGCAAGGCAACGAGCGCAACATTCACGGCGAAGCCACACGATTGCGTCAGGTTGTACACAATCTCCTACAGAACGCGGTAGACGCCTGCGTGGATCGTACTGACGGGCAGGTAACGGTTGACGCCCTGACACGAGAGGTCGCCGTGAATCCCGGCGAGCGCGAGCTGGTGCTGCGATTCTGCGACAATGGTGTCGGATTTTCTGAGACCGTCAAACAGCGCGCCTTTGAGCCGTACGTGACGACCAAACCGAAGGGCACAGGCTTAGGCCTTGCCATCGTGAAAAAGATTATCGATGAACACAAAGGCCGCATCACTGTTGAAAACGCGCCGCAAGGCGGAGCAGTGGTCACCGTCGTGTTTCCGTTAGAGGCGCTGGAGAAAATAGACCCTTGATCGCACCCACCGAAATTCTGGTCGTCGACGACGAAATTGGCATCCGCGAGCTGCTGCACGAAATTCTCGAAGACGAGGGCTTTGTTGTTCGTCTCGCCGAGAATGCCGCCGCTGCGCGCGCGATGCGGCTCAAACACACGCCGTCTCTCATCCTGCTCGATATTTGGATGCCGGATGCGGATGGCGTAACGCTGCTGAAAGAGTGGAAAGCGGCGGGGCTTCTTACGATGCCGGTAGTCATGCTTTCGGGTCACGCGACGATTGAAACCGCCGTAGAAGCCACGCGGATTGGTGCGTTCGATTTTCTGGAAAAACCGATTGGGTTGCAGAAGCTGTTGGCGACGGTTCAACGTGCGCTCAAAGTGGGTCACGCCAAGCGCAGCAGCAGTATCAATCTGGGCGAAATCGGCCAGAGTCAGGCGATCACCGACCTCCGGGCGCGACTTGAATCCCTGATCAACGAGCGGCGGACCGTGCTGCTCACCGGCGAGGTCGGCGTCGGTTTTATCGAATGCGCACGCGCGTTGCATGAGACGAATACGCCTTGGCTGACGCTTGAAAGCGGCCAGCGATTGATTAGCTCGCCGCTGGAAATTCTTGAAAGCGCACGCAGCGGAACGCTGTTTTGCCCCGAGGTTGCGTTGCTGTCGCGTAGCGAACAACGCTCGCTTGCCTTCATGATCGGCAAGACCAGCGCGTACGGTGTTCGCATCGTGTGCGCGAGCAGCGAGCCTTTGGGTCAGCTCTCAGGCGAGGGTCGCTTTGATCCAAATTTGTTTGCTCTACTGTCCTCCAGCACCGTGGTCATTCCGCCGTTGCGCGCTCGTCGCGCTGACTTGCCGGGTTTGATCGAGCGCTGTGCGCTGGCCTTCTCGGTAGAGGCTCCGGCGCGGCTCTCAGTGGAGGTTCGTCAGTTGCTGGAATCCGCGCCGTGGCCCGGTAATCTGATTCAGTTGCAAAGTGTGTTGTCGAGCCTTTTGCTTTCGAGCAATGACGACATTACGATTGATCACCTGCAAGCCATTCTCGGTGATTTGCGCGATACCTCCGCGCCGGAACGCCCCGCGCTGCCGCCCGAGTTTTTCGAGCTGCCTTTGCGTGAGGCACGCGAAGCGTTCGAGCGCGTTTACTTCGAGAATTTGCTCGGTCGCGAATCGAGCAATATGAGCCGGGTCGCCGATAAAGCTGGGTTGGAGCGCACTCACCTTTATCGCAAGCTCAAGCAGCTCAATATCCGCTTCCCGCGCCGTATTCCGGTCGCTGTTTAGCTCCTTTTCCTTGATTTTGAAAGGGCGCTTTTGATAGCGCTCTGATTTGCGTGTCCCGAAGTAGCTGGAACGCTGGGTTGGGTGCCGACGCCAACCTACGCGGCTGGCTTGCGCTTTGGCTGTGCGGCGCTTGGGTGACACTGATGAGCAAGCAGGTGTGACTTCCATTGTTCTGAGTTACCGGGTGGTGTGGTTTCAGCCTGTGGATAAGTGTGCAGCGACGGCCTCGTTTCGCGGTAAAATCGTAAGTTAGACGGCGTTTTCTTCGCTGGCATTTTTTCAGCCTCATTTCTGTCATCGCGGCGACTTCCTAGAGGTTTCCGGCTTACTTTTCGGTACTGCGCAAGCCTCATGTCATCGTTCTGGTCACACTGCTTAAGCCACTTCGAAAGGGAACTTTCGTCGCAGCAGTTCGCGACCTGGTTTCGCGTGCTGAGCGCCGAGGAAACCGATTCGACCGTCACGGTGATGGCACCTAACGCGTTCATCAGCAAATGGGTGCGTGATCGTTATCTGGGCACCATTGATTCGTTGGCGTCCGCTTATTTTCCGGAGCCGCATACGATCCGTTTGACTGTAGCGGGTAGCGGTCCAAACGCCTTCGTGATTACTGAACCGGCACCCACCGTTGTTTCAGAATCTGCTCCTGTGGCCGCCGCAAACGGATCTGGCCCAACGCACGAGCTGATTCAGCGCTTTCCTAGCAATGCGTCAGCGACTGGTGCAAGTCCGTTTTCACAAAAGGAATCAACGCTCAACCCAACATTCACCTTTGACAGTTTCGTCACCGGAAAGGCCAACCAATTGGCACGCGCCGCAGCGATGCAAGTCGCCAGCAGCCCCGGCGAAGCTTACAACCCGTTATTCATTTACGGCGGCGTCGGTCTAGGTAAAACTCACTTATTGCAGGCGATAGGCAATGAGCTCCTGCACGAACGCCCGCTGGCGCGCGTGCGCTACATTCACGCCGAGCGCTATGTGTCGGATGTGGTGAAGGCGTATCAGAACAAAGCGTGGGACGCGTTCAAACACAGCTACACCTCGCTTGACTTACTGCTGATTGATGACATCCAGTTCTTCAATAACAAGAGCAGCACGCAGGAACAGTTTTTCTATCTGTTCAACGCGCTAACCGAGGCGAAGAAGCAGGTCATCATCACCTGCGATACCTATCCGAAAGAAATCGAGGGCATCGAAGATCGCCTGAAGAGCCGGTTTAGCTGGGGTCTGACCGTTCAGGTTGAGCCGCCGGAAACAGAGATGCGCGTGGCAATTTTGCTGGCCAAAGCGAAAGAGAGCCGGGTCGATCTGGACGAGCAGGTCGCTTTCTTCATCGCCAAACACATCCGCTCCAATGTGCGTGAGCTTGAAGGTGGTCTGAAGCGCGTGATCGCCTATGCTGGCTTTCACAATGTTTCGATAACGCCGCAGGTCGCCAAGGAGGCGCTGCGTGACCTGCTGGCCGTGCAATCGCGCCAGATCTCGATTGAGAATATCCAGAAGACGGTCGCTGACTATTACAAGATCAAGGTCAGCGACATGCATTCGAAAAAGCGTTCGCGTATCGTAGTAAGGCCGCGTCAGATGGCGATGGCATTGGCCAAAGAATTGACGCCGATGTCCTTGCCCGAGATCGGACAGAACTTTGGCGGACGTGATCACACGACGGTATTGCATGCCTGTCGGCAGATCGTATCGCTGCGAGAAAGCACGCCGCAGATTCAGCATGATTTTGCGTTTCTACTACAAGTTTTGAGAAGTTGAGTGGTGTAGTTGTCTGGTGTTATAAACAGTATTTATCAAATCTGAAAAGATGTTGATAAAGGGATAGCGATTGTGGATAAGTCGCGAAATGTCGTGCAAAAAATTTCTCATCCACAAATCCCACGCTTTTATTACAGCTCGCTCAACCAGCCTTTGAACACTCACAAGTTATTGAATTTATTGTCTTTTTAGAGTTGTTAACAGCGTCCCTCGCACATTGTTAAATAGGATTACGTATATATGCAATTTAAGAACATACCTCGCGATCTGGTGTTGAAACCGCTTCAGGCCGTATCCGGCATTGTCGAGCGTCGACAGACGCTACCGATTCTGGCCAACGTGTTGCTTGAGCACAAAGGCAATACGCTGACCACGATTGCGACCGATCTTGAGTTGCAGATTTCGGCGAAAGTTCAGGTTCCCGACAGTGGCGAGCAGTCGATCACCGTGGCTGCGCGTAAATTGCAGGATCTTTTGCGCGCGTTGCCGGACACGAGCGAAATCTCGCTGGACGCCAAGGACGGAAAGATGGCCGTCAAGGCCGGGAAAAGCCGCTTCAGCCTGCAAACGCTGCCCGCGGCTGACTACCCCCGCCTGACCATGAGCCAGGAGCAGCTACAGAGCTTCTCGTTGCCGCAAAAGCTATTGAAGGCCACACTTCGTCTGGTCGAATTCGCTATGGCGCAGCAGGACATCCGTTTCTATCTCAACGGTATGCTTTTCGTGCTGGAGAAAGATCAGCTCGTCTGCGTCGCCACCGACGGACATCGCCTGAGCTATGCTGTAATGCCGGTTGAAGGCAATTTCTCGAAGCAGGAAATCATCGTTCCCAGAAAGACAGTGATTGAGCTGTCGAAGTTGATGGCCGACAGTGACGAGCCGATCACCATCGATATCCTCGCCAATCAAGTGCGCTTCAGCTTTGGTAATATTGAGCTCACGAGCAAAGTGATCGACGGTAAGTTCCCCGATTACAACCGCGTGATCCCAACCTCGCACACCAAGCTCATCACCATTGATCGTTTGTTGCTGTTGAGCACCTTGCAACGCGCGGCGATTCTCTCGAACGAGCGCTTCCGCGGCGTTCGGGTGAGTCTGTCGACGGGCGCTCTAAAAATTGCGTGTACCAACAACGAGCAGGAAGAGGCCGAAGAAGAAATCGAAGTTGCCTACGAAGGCAACACGGTCGATATTGGCTTCAATATCAATTACCTGCTTGAT
>JAYVPF010000354.1:0-3069 GCA_043757535.1 Burkholderiales bacterium | reverse complement strand
CCTGGTACGTGAGCTCATTTGCCAAAAGCGCGAGCACCCTCATTGGTCACTTTTTGACAACGCAATGCGCCCCACAAATGAATTATTAGAGGTGCCCTGATGAGTTTCAGCCCCGACCACCGCCGTACCGTCTTTCTTCTCGCGCTCTGCCAAGGCCTTCTGCTCACCAACACCGTGATCCTGATGGCGGTGAATGCGCTGACTGGCTTCATGCTGGCGGACAACAAAATGCTGGCCACGCTGCCCTCGATGACCTACGTGATTGGCTCGGCGATCACCGCGATGCCCGCCTCCTCGTTCATGCGCCGCCGCGGTCGTCGGCGCGGGTTTATGACGGGGAGCGTGCTGGCGATCGTTGGGGCCTGCATCTGTGCCGCAGCCGTGCTTATGAAGAGCTTTTGGGGCGTCTGTCTCGGCACTTTTTTCATCGGCTGCTACAACGCCACCGGCGGTTTTTATCGCTTCGCGGCGGCTGACGCGGTGACCGGCAACGACAAAGCGCGCGCGATCTCGCTGGTGCTCGCGGGCGGCATCATCGGCGGTTTGATTGGCCCGGAAAGCTCCAAGCTCACCAAGGACTGGTTGCCCGTGACGTACGCGGGGACGTACCTGTCGCTGGTCGCATTTGCGCTGGTGGCGATGACCATCCAGTCGCGCCTGAAGCTGCCGCCGCTCGCCACCGAAACGCACGACAAACCAGCCCGTCCTCTGCGCGAAATTGCGAGACAACCGAAGTTCATCGTCGCCGTGATGTCCGCCGCGCTCGGCTTCGGCGTGATGAATCTGTTGATGGTCGCCACACCGCTCGCCATGAACTTCTGCGGCCATCCGTTCAAGGAAGGTGTGTTCGTGCTCGAATGGCACGTGGTCGGCATGTTCCTGCCGAGCTTTTTCACGGGCGATCTGATCAAGCGATTCGGCGTGATCAAAATCATCATCACTGGCGCATTGATCAATTTCGGCGCGATCAGCATTGCGCTGGCGGGCACCGATGTTTCGCATTTCTGGTTCGCGCTCGTCACGCTCGGTGTCGGCTGGAACTTCATGTTCATCGGCGGCACCACGCTGCTCACGGAAACCTACGAAGCGCACGAAAAGGCGCGCGTGCAGGGCTTCAACGACATGCTGGTGTTCACCACGATGGCCATGTCATCGTCCAGCGCAGGCGTGCTGGTGAACGCGAAGGGCTGGGAGACGGTGAACTACACCGCGATTCCGTTCATTGCGATTGCGCTTTGCGCGGCGCTTTGGTTGGCGTTGCGATCCTCCCGCGCAACAACGGCTACGCCGCTTCATTGAATTGACAGCTTGTTCACTTAAACACAAAGAGGAACATGTCGAAGCCGTAAACGCTGCTCTCGCTGCGATCCCGGCAGACCGGATTCGCATGCACGCCTGCTGGGGCAACTACGATGGCCCGCATCACAAAGACGTCGGCCTCGAAACGATAATGACCATCGTGATAAAAGCGAAGCCTCAGGGCCTACTTTTCGAGTCCGGCAACCCGCGCGTCACGCGCACGAATGGGAAGTCATCCGCGACATGAAGCACGTCATTCCAGACGACAAAATTTTGATCCCCGGCGTTCTCGATTCCACCACTAATTTCGTCGAGCATCCACGTCTAGTAGCGCAACGCTTCGGCAATTTCATCGAGACCGTGGGCCGCGAGCGTGTCATCGCGGGAACCGATTGTGGCTTCGGAACCTTCGCGGGTTTTGGCACGGTGGATTCCGAGATTGTTTTCGCCAAATTTAAGGCGATGGCTAAGGTGGCGCGGCTGGCTAGTGAGAAGTATTGGCGGTGAAAATCAGACTCAAAAAAGTGAAGCAGCTTTTTCGTGAAAGCACGTCGCCAAAGGGGCTGAAAGCGTAAATCGCTAATAGTCGACTGTTGCAATAAATAAGCGGTAGCCTCCACTGAATAAGGGCAGCACAAAATAGTTGCTACCTAAACCAAACCCGCGCATTCGCAAACATCTTGAGCCACGGCGAGCGCGTCCAGCCTTCCGGATGCTAGGAGCAAATCCCCTGCGCGACGTGGATCCGTTGGACACGACGGATACGACGGAAAGTCATTCTCGCGCTTCACCGAGCAATCACGCTGTTGTCGCCCCCGTCAAGAGTTTGCCGATAACTGTATTCATCGGGTAATTTGCTGCCCTTAGCGCCGCCATCACGTTACGCCGATCATTTTCCGTAAGGCGTACATGCTCAACAAGTAGCGCGAGCACGAAGTCAACGAATACGCCTTCACGATCCTTCTCCCAATGCGTCTGCAGTCGCAGTAAGAAAGCTCTCATCTCAGCACTCGCGTCTGGGTCAGAAGAATAATCCAGTTCCGTTGATTTAGCCGCCCAGAGCAAAGATGCACGCAACGCCTCGTCCGAGTACCGAGTGAAAGTATCCGGTTCAAGCATGACCTGTTCGAAGTCGGTACTGGCGAGCGTCTCATCCGTTGGTGCATTGGACGCTTCACGCGCTCGCTGCAATACGCCGCTGAGCAGTAAAAATAAGATAGGACGACACACTACTGTCCGGTCAAAAGCCGAACAAAATCAATTGATTAGCGTTGGTTGGGTGACTGGATTTGTAGTCATCGCCGCGCAAGGCGCATGAAACCTGAGTTTTCTCGAAGATAGACACCGACAAAATCTGTAAACAAGTGTAGAGCGAGGTTTTGAGTTGCAACTCCTTTTTGACAATCGCAATGAGCACGTAGGTCGCGATGGCGCACCAGATCTGCGTCTTCACCGCGTTCTCGCTGTTGCCCAGAAATTTCTTGATGCGCAGGTGCTGCTTGATCCACTTGAAAAACAGCTCCACCTGCGAACGACTCTTGTAGATCTGCTCAATGACGACGGCGGGCAGTGCCGTGTTGTTGGTCAAAAACACAAGCGTCTTGCCCGTGAGGGGGTCTTTGAAACGCACGCGGCGCAGATGTTCCGGGTAGTCGCGCAGAGACTTGGTGCCACAAAGTTTGATGCGTTGATCGCAGATCAAGCCAGCCGTCTTGTCCACGGGTGTCGAGTACACCCGCCTGGCGTTGATATTCGATTGGGCTCGGGTTA
>JAYVPF010000353.1:0-3077 GCA_043757535.1 Burkholderiales bacterium | reverse complement strand
AGTCACGTTCAGCCCGCCCATGCTGTACGCCATAACGGAGCGCTTGCCCAGCGTATTGCAGCGCACGGCGTGCGGTTTCGGTGGTGCCCTGTTTCTCGATAGCCTTGACTGCTCGCAACACTTCCGGGGCGGTCAACTGCGAAACTGGAAACGCTCCAATTTTGGGGAAAACATGCAACTCCATGCGGCGCATGATTTCGCGGGCGTTTTGCTGCGTCCACTTTTTGAGCGTGTCCGCGTGCCAATCTCGCGCCAATGCTTCGAAGGTGTTGCGGGCGTCAGCGGTCAGGCCGTCTTTCTCTTGCCGTCGTTGCAGCGATAGATTGACACCTTTGCGATGTTGCTCGCGTAACGCTTGGTGAGCCTTGCGGGCGTCGCTCAGGCTAGTTTCCGGGTACACGCCTACGGACAGGCGTTGAGCCTTGCCAGACGCATCGCGGAAACCGTAGCGCCAATACTTGCCGCCATTCGGATGAACTTCCAGATAGAGCCCTTGCCCGTCTGCCATCTTGCGAACCTTTTCAGCAGGGGCGATTTTCTTAACGACAAGGTCAGTCAGTGCAAGTTTTGGCATAGCTCATCCCGTAGGTTGAATCTGCGCAGAATGGCCCACTTTTCGAGTTGCCCGCTTTTTGTTAGCGAGTTGCCCGCAGAGTTGACCATTTTTTTCTGCGCTTCAGTAGAACGCTATGCTACGCCAAAAAACAAAAAAGCCCAGTGGTTAGGGGCTTCTAGGGGAGTTTTGCGACTCTGTGACACTGTGTGAAACTGTCATTTGGCGGAGAGGGGGGGATTCGAACCCCCGTTACCTTGCGGTAAGCCTGATTTCGAGTCAGGTACATTCAACCACTCTGCCACCTCTCCGACCTCTTAATTCTACCGTAGCCGTCGAGCGTTGACCGCTTGCCCAGAACTTAGCCCTTCGCGGGGGTCGGTTTCGCGTTGGTGGCACCTGAACTGGCTTTAGCAGCACCCGGATTCGCGGTGTCTTGCGTTTTCGGCGCTACGGCCTGCTTCTGTCCGAGCGATTCCGACGACGACGGCTGCTGCGCTGCCGCGACTGGCGGTGGTGCGGGTGGAACCCACGTTGACGGTGGAACCGCTTTACCCGCCGCCCTCATTTCCTTAAAGTATCGATCAGCAGCCTTGTCCTGATAGCGCAGCTCATCGGTGGCGGCTTTCTTGGCGACATCGGCAGCTTTCGCCTTCGTTTCATCCGCTTTGGCCTTTTGTTCGTCGTTCATTGGCGCGGGCGGCGGCAGCTTCGCGATTGCCAACGCGGTCAACGTGCTGCCCAGCACCAGAACTACCCAGTGATTTAATTTCATTAGTCGTTTCCTCCGACAGCAACCGATTGTTGAGCACCCGTGCCAGTCGTACGGTTTGTGCTGAGGTTTGCAGACACCTTGCCCGACTTCACGTCGTCGTACCAAAGCTCGTGATGTTCCTTTGCCCACGCCTCATCGACAACGCCGGTTTTCATCGCATCGAGCGCGCCAGCCATGCCTAGTGTGCCCATGTAGATGTGGCCAAGTGCGCCGAGCATGAACAGAACCGCCCCCGTGAGGTGCACAAGGTTCGCCAATTGCATTGTCGCCCGCGTCTGACCGAAGTTGGGGAAATTGAGTACCAGACCCGATGCGCCGACCACGAGTCCCAGCAACATCAATCCGCCCCAGAACCAGAGCTTTTCACCGGCGTTGAATTTTTCACTCGGAACGTGCTTTCCACTGATCATGCCGCCAAAACTTACGATCCATTTGAAGTCGACCGCTTTCGGAAAATTGTCGCGCACAAACATGCAGAACGTGATGATGCAACTCACGATGAATAGCGGCCCCAAAAAATTGTGCAGATTTTTTGCGAGAATCGCCAGCCACGAAAACAACGTGAACCCGATCACTGGGATTAGCAAAGTCTTGCCGAACGCGAGCACTAGCCCAGAAATCGCCAGCACGGAGAACGAAATCGCAGTGGCCCAATGGGACATCCGCTCGAGCAAAGTGAAGCGTTCGATCAAGCGCCCCGTCGGCGCTTCGTGCAATTGAATCGTGCCCTTCCACGCGTAGAAGCCACCGATCATAAGCAGCATCGCGACCAGCGCCCAACCACCAATGATCGAAAATGTACCGTTACGTAGCGCCCGCCAGTTTTGTCCGCCGTCCTGAATTAGCACGCCTGCCTCGGGGGCCGGATTGCTGGTGTAGCCCTCGACCGCGCCACGCGCCTCTTTCCAGACTGGCGCGTTGTTGTACGGCTGATTCGGGGCTCGCTGCGTTTGCTGCTGGCTAAGCTCTTCTTTCGGCAACGATGGGCCGCTGCTTTGCTGAGCGCATACTGACGACACGCAAGCCAACGAAATCAACGCGCTTAAACACGCAATCAGGTGTTTCATGGACGGCCTCTTAAAACTTTACGCGTAGGTGTACAGGTGCTCAATTAATGCGCTTGTATTCGTTCTGATTATCGGCGCGCGCTTTGAGCTGCAGCTCCCATGCTTTCCGATCATTCTTGAACAGGTCGTTGTTGTACGGTTTATCGTCCACTTTGGCGGCTGACTGACCCGGCTTTGCGGCAATGGTTTGCGGCTGCTCGCCGCATGCCGAGAGGAGCACCGCCGATCCAATGTATGCGAAAACTGCAACGCCGGTCTTCATGATTTTTGCGCTGCGGGTTGTGCAGCAGGCGTCGCTGGTGCTGCGGGTTTTGCATCGCCACGCCCATAAGCAGTCGCGTGGCCCCAAAGGTCACCACCACGCCCACGTCGCGTTACCCGCTCACGGTAAATATCAGACAGGACATCGCCATCACCGGCCAACAGTGCTTTGGTCGAACACATCTCAGCGCACGCAGGCAATTTGCCCTCAGACAATCGATTACGTCCATATTTTTCGAGTTCGGCTTTCGATCCATCTTTCTCCGGACCGCCCGCACAGAACGTGCACTTGTCCATCTTGCCGCGCAGACCGAAAGCGCCCGCTTGCGGAAATTGCGGTGCGCCGAACGGGCAGGCGTAGAAACAGTAGCCGCAGCCGATGCACAAATCTTTGTCGTGCAACACGACGCCGTCTTCAGTT
>JAYVPF010000352.1:0-11476 GCA_043757535.1 Burkholderiales bacterium | reverse complement strand
GGCATGAAGTGCGGTGTGGATGCGAAGATCGAAGGGCTCCAGTTCAACGGCGGTGGCCTGAAATACACGCACGCGTTGCGTGCTGGCAGTCCGGCGCTGGACGCCGGTGACAACACAGGCGCGACTGCGTTTGATCAACGTGGAACAGGCTTTCCGCGCATTGTGAACAGCACGATTGATATGGGTGCATTTGAATCACCAACGCTTGCGACTGTGTTGCCGTGCAAACTCGATATGGACAACGACAGCTTGGTGCTGGCAAACAAAGAAGGACTGGTGTTGCTACGCTCGATGCTCGGATTCAGCGGTGCTGCGGTCGTCGCAGGGACGGGCATTACGCAGGGACAGTGGGACACAGCGCGCAACAATCTGAACGCCAATTGCGGGACGTCGCTGACGCCTTGACGGCAAAACTGCACCTATCGGCTTTTTCCTAAGCCGTGTAGGGTGGGCACGCATTTGGGTAAGTACGCGCCCTACATCGACAACGGCCAATCGCGGCTTTCGCCGCACCTCCAAAGGCGTTTAGTCGTCGCGCTGGTAACCCGGCAGTACGGCAATCAAATCGTGCTCGGTTGTCTCGACGACGGTGACCTTCACGATGTCACCCACCTTGAGGGCGTCGCCCTGCTGCACATGCACCATGCCATCGATTTCCGGCGCATCGGCCCACGAACGGGCGACGGCGATATTGTCCTGCACGTCATCCACAATGACTTCAATTTCGCGGCCGATTTTGGCGCGAAGGCGAGCCTCGGAAATCTCGGCTTGCACTTCCATGAATCGGGCGCGGCGCTCTTCTTTCACCGCATCCGGCAACGCGCCCGGAAGCTCATTCGCCGTTGCGCCATCGACCGGTGAATAGGCGAAGCAACCCACGCGATCGATCTCTGCTTCCTGCAGGAAATCGAGCAGTTCTTCGAACTCAGTTTCGGTCTCGCCAGGAAAGCCGACGATGAACGTTGATCGAATGGTCAGATCAGGGCACGCTGCGCGCCACGCCCGAATGCGTTCGATATTTTTCTCGCCACTGGCAGGACGTTTCATGAGTTTGAGGATGCGTTGATTGGCGTGCTGAAACGGCACGTCGAGATACGGCAGCACGCGACCGCCCGACGCCAGCGTTGATTGCGCCATCAGCGCAATCACGTTGTCCACGCTCGGATACGGATACACGTAATGCATTCGCGTCCACACACCGAGCGAACCGAGCGCTTCGGCCAGTTCTAGCATGCGCGTCTTGACTGGTTTTCCGTTGACGAAGTCGGTACGGTACTTGACATCTACGCCATACGCCGACGTGTCCTGCGAAATCACGAGCAGCTCTTTGACGCCGGATTTCACCAGCGATTCGGCTTCACGCATGACCTGACCAATCGGACGACTCACCAGATCGCCACGCATCGACGGGATGATGCAGAAGCTGCAACGATGATTGCAGCCTTCCGAAATTTTCAGATACGCGTAGTGCTTCGGTGTGAGCTTGACACCGTGGGGGGGCACGAGATCGATGAATTGGTTGTGCGGCTTAGGCAGGTGCAAATGCACCGCGTCCATTACTTCGTTTGGCGCATGCGGCCCGGTAACCGCGAGCACTTTCGGATGAATATTGCGGATGAAATCGCCATCCTGTTTCGCGCCGAGGCAACCGGTAACGATGACCTTGCCGTTCTCGGCCAAAGCCTCGCCGATGGCGTCTAAGGATTCGGCAACGGCGTCGTCAATGAAGCCGCAGGTGTTGACCACGACGAGGTCAGCGTCAGCGTAGTCGCCGACGGTTTCGTAGCCCTCGGCTTTGAGGCGCGTCAACACCTGTTCGCTGTCGACAAGTGCTTTCGGGCAGCCGAGCGAGACGAAGCCGACTTTGGGATTGGAAATTGGGGATTGAATAGCTGACATGATGCCGATAACGCGCGATGCGGAGACGTGTAGGGTGGGCAGCCTCTGCCCACCATCAGTTGGCGGAACGCTCCGCGTGGGCACGGGGTGCCCACCCTACACTGGATTACTTCTTCTCGCCCGGAAATCCCGGGAACGCGAAGCCTGGGAAAAACTGCTTGGTGCTCTCCTGCATCTTCTGCTGCATGTCGAGAAACATCTTGCTTGATTGCTCAAGATAGTTGCCCATCACGCCCTGCATGGCGGGTGCCTGCGTGGCCATGAATTGCTGCCAGGCGTCGGATCCCACCTTGGTCGAGTCACTGCCCGCGCCGCCCTGCATGGTGCCGCCCTGATCGGTAATCTTCTTCTGAAAATCCATGAAGGCGCGCACGTTCTGCTCGAACAATCCGCCGACCACGCCCTGCATCGCGCCACCGTAAAAACGGATCATCTGCGCCAGCATTTCGTTGGAGAACATCGGCACCCCGGCCGCCTCTTCTTCGAGAATGATTTGCAGCAGGATGGCGCGCGTCAACTCGTCGTTGGTCTTGGCATCACGCACCTGAAACGGCGTATTTTCGACCACCATTTGTCGAACGTCGGTCAGGGTGATGTAGCCGCTGGTGGCGGTGTCGTAGAGCCGACGATTCGGGTACTTTTTGATGATGCGCATCGCAGAGCGAGCGCCGCGAGCAGCGCCATTAGCGGCTTTGGTTGCCATCGATGTTGTCCCTTATTTGTGCAGTGCGCAATTGTAGTGCAGCGGAAAGCGCCGCTGCATGCGGGTTACACCGGAGTTATTGAGCTACTGCTGGCGGCTCCGTTGGCTAGACCACACCCACGAGCGCCCTGTTTGAAACCGAATTTGTAGTCCTGACTCTAAATTGCTGCATCGCAACAAATTGTGCTTGACTTGTCACATGCGTGCCCCTAACATTCAATTTGTGCGCTGCAACATAAGTTTGATTGACGGCTCACCCCGTCCTGATACGCAAACTTAATTGCCCAACCTCTTTACCAAAGGAAATACATCATGATCCCAATGTTCGAACAAGCCGCTGAAATGAACCGAGCTTACCTCGCCAACGTACTCAAAGGCGTTGACGCTGCTGTTGCTTACAGCACCAAGGCATCCGCCTTCGGCGTTAAAGCCGCAAATGATTTCGCCGCCTCTACCGCTGCTGATCTGCACGCTCTTGCTGCTGTCAAAACGCCTCAGGATCTCGTTCCTTTGCGCGCAAAGCAAATGGAAGAAAAAGCTGAGTGGGCAACCACCACGAGTCGTCAGGCGCTCGACATGATCTCTTCGGCGCAAACCGAAGCGATGCAATTTGCCGAAGCCCACGCTGCTGACGCTGCTAAATCGTTCGTCGCCAACATCGACAAGCTTGCCAAAAGCGCCCCCCAAGGCGTGCCCGGCAGCGAGTACGCAATCTCTGCGTTGAAATCGGGCGTTGAGTCATCGATGGCTGCTTTCGAAACCGTTGCCAAGGCAACCAAAGAAGGCGTTGAATACGCTGGTACGCAAGTTAAAGCGGCTTCCAAAGCTGCTCCCAAGCGCAAGTAATACCGATTCGGCCTGCGCGTGATGTCCGCAAAGGATACTCGCGCAAGAAAAGGCCGTAGAAACAGGGATCGTGCCGATCCTACCTAACCAGGTAGTACCGCGACACCCTTCGTCATGAGACGCTACACGTGTCCCCAGTGACGATGACTCGAAGGCCGCTTCCCCTCCTCCAATGAGCGCCCTCGAAGTCCCTCAGCCCGCATGCCTTGCCTTGCGGGCTTTTTCTTTATTGGGGCCAGATAACCTTCGCGCGATTGCGCACGCGTAGCCCACTATCGAGCACGCGTGGCCCGGAAGGAGCTACAGCGTATTCCGGGCTATGGGACGTGTCAGTTTTTCACTGAAATTTCAATTTCACTGGCACCAACAACGCATCTTTGAGTGGATCAAATCGCCCGACGGCGGTCGCGGCCGAGCCGCTCCTACACGGAGCGTCCTCACCCTGTAGCATCGAATTGTGGGCACCTCTAATAATTCGTTTTTGGGGATGCAGTGCCAGGAGCCCGGAGCGCAGCAACCAGAGCGTACGCCCTGGTACGTGAGCTCATTTGCCAAAAGCGCGAGCACCCTCATTGGTCACTTTTTGACAACGCGATGCGCCCCACAAATGAATTATTAGAGGTGCCCTAAAAGACGGGTCGCGCAGCGGATCGGTTCAAGTTCGACGACTACGAATGCGATGCCTGCGCCCGACGCTCAACACCCACGCCGCGATAACCGATAAAGCGGCAGCCTTCGTCGAACATCGGCTCACCGCTCACTTCAAATTGCTGCTCACTAGCGTCAGGGTTCAAGCGGTTCAGCGCAAAATCGAGGAACGGTTTTCTGGCGGTAATAATGAACTGCAGCAGTTCACGCTCCGCTTCATTCCAGCCGTTCGCTGACGCTGCGGCTTGACTGTCTGCCAGCGTGCCGACGCGGATATCTAGCAGCTCCAGTACCGGGCCGGAGCGCTCCAGTACCGAGCCGGAGACTTTGGTGAAGCTCCCCTCTTCGTCTTGCTCCCGATACCAGTCAGTGGCCAATTCAGTGAGGCTCCGGTAATGCGCTTCGCCGTCGCGCAGTCCAGCGGTTCGCGCTCGTACCGTCGCCTTCAGGTCCTCGGCATTGCGCTCCAGTTTCTTGTAGAGCAGGCGTACTTCCAGTAGGGTGCGAATGCGCGCTTTTACTTCGATCAGGTCGAACGGCGTGCCGATAAAGTCTCTGGCACCGGCTTGCGGTGCGCGCAAACTTTGCGCGAGGTGCGCGGTCGCCACAAGTACCGACGCATAGCTGTCGGCATTGTTCGCCCTCAGTCCCTCAATGACCGCAAACCCATCCATACCCGGCATCTGCATGTCGAGCAGGATGAGATCAAAGCGGTGCCTGCGGTGCAGCGCACGCACCTCAAATGGGTTCATGCTCGAGTTGACGTGCTTATAGCCCGCCTGCGCCAGCATTTGCTCAAGTAGGGCAACGTTTGACGCCTGATCATCAACGATCAGAAGGCTTGCGCCAAGCATGTCCGCTTCCGTGACTTTCACGTTGTCTCCGGCGTGGTCGCTATGGAGAATGTGGGCGCGTCGTATCCCAACATTCGTTCGGCACCGACATTGAATGGCCGCACGATGGCGCTCTCGTCGGAGCCGGTAATAGCGACATTCGCGCTGGTGAACATCGCGTTTTGCCGGGCACCTGCGCTCAGTACCGCGCCTGGCGGGCTGGCGTCGGCGGATTGAGCAGAATCGGGTGCGGTTCCGGATTCGGGCATGGCAAGGGTTCCGTGAGTTGCGACAGCAAACCTCGAAAGGAGTGTGGGTGCAGGTCGGCTTTGGCGCAATCACCGAACATAGCGATCGTGAAACCCCTGTCATGTGCGCTAGCGCACGTAGGCACCAGAATCGGTAAAAAACCGGCCAGATAGGTGCGCAACGCTGCCCTGGAGGCGTCGCGTTCACCCAGATTCTCGCGCGCATTGGTATTCTCACTGGCGGGCACCGCCAAAAATTCAAGTGCGATCACCCGTATGAGTGAGCGCAACGCGTCGGTCTGTTCGCTCTCGCACATACAAGTAACCGGGTGCGCTCTATGCTTGCTAACACGCAAACACGTGTCGACGAAATCGCAATGATTTCGCCGCACTACGAGAAAGCCACCCGATTGAGCCCTACGTTGAAGCGCCTACAGGCCGCCCTGCTCAAAGTGTCCGCACCGCTGAACGGCACCGGTCTGGTCGAGAACTTCGCGTCGATTGAGGCCCCCCTGCGTGCCGAATTGTTTAGCGCGGATCAAATGGAGACGCATGGCAAGGCCCTCGCGCGACTGCACAGCGTATCGCCTTCGCGAAGCGGGGATCGGTTGCTGTCGCGGTTGGCTGCGAACGAAGCGAAGTTGCGCAGCGTGAGTGAATTGCTGCGCGAGGCCGTGCAGGCGAACCAACGCATCACGCCCGCTGGCGAATGGCTGCTCGACAATTTTTATCTGATTGCGGAGCAGGTTCGCACCGCCCGGGGGCACTTTCCAAAAGGCTACAGCCGTGAGTTGCCGCGTCTTGCCAGTGGTACATCGGCGGGGCATCCTCGCGTCTACGATATTGCACTGGAGGTTATCGCGCACGGCGATGGGCGAGTCGATTTCGAGAGCCTCACCCGATTCATTGCGGCTTATCAAACCGTTGCCGAGCTGACATTGGGCGAGCTATGGGCCATCCCGATCATGCTGCGCCTTGCGTTGATCGAGAACCTGCGCCGCGTCAGCGGTCGCGTCGCAGAAGGCATGTTGGATCGCCATCTGGCCAGCGAATGGGCAGATCAGATGATCGAGGCTGCAGAGCACGATCCGAAGCGCCTGATACTTGTTATCGCCGACATGGCGCGCTCGAATCCGCCGTTGGTGAACTCGTTTGTTGCCGAACTTGCACGGCGCTTGCAGGGCCAAAGCTCGGCGCTGGCACTGCCGCTGACGTGGATAGAGCAGCGCCTGTCCGAATGCAATTGCACGACTGAACAGTTAGTTCAATCAGAAACGCAGAGCCTGGCCGCCAATCAGGTCACCATCAGTAACAGCATTGGCAGTTTGCGACTCCTGAGCGCGACCAACTGGCGAGATTTTGTCGAGTCGCTGAGTTGCGTTGAACGATTACTGTGCAGTGAAGCGCACGGCATTTACAGCGCAATGGATTTCGCCACGCGTGATCGCTACCGCCACGTTGTCGAGCGCATCGCCCGACACAGCGCGCACTCCGAAAAGGACGTCGTGCTCGCAGCGCTTGAACTGACACAACGGCAAGACGAATCGTCGCCCGCATCTGCTGAAGCGCAGCAGGACAAACGGACGCTCCATGTCGGCTACTTTCTGATTGATGCCGGTCTCGTACAACTTGAACGTGCGACACAGACTCGCATTTCTATCGGCCAAATCGCGGCGCGGTTCGGACGACGGCTACCTGAATTGCTCTATCTGGGCGTGATCGCCGTCGTCACTGCGGCCCTCGCTGGCGGCTTTGTCATTGCGCTCAATGAGAACGCGTTGACGTACTGGACGGTGGCGCTGGTCACTGTTTTGTCGCTTTTCTGCGCGAGCCAACTGGCCATCACTTTGACGAACTGGCTGGCAACGCTACTGGTAACACCGGATCGCCTGCCTCGCATGGATTTCTCAAAGGGCATCCCGGCCGCATCGCGTACGCTGGTGGTGGTGCCCACGATGCTGACTAGCATTTCCGGCATTCTGCGATTGGTCGAGGCGCTGGAGGTTCGCTTCCTCTGCAATCGCGACGCTAACCTGCACTTTGCCTTGCTGACTGACTTTCGTGATGCGGCCGAGGCGACGCTGCCCGCTGACGAAGCGCTGCTGCAACGGGCGAGCGATTTGATTCGTTCACTGAACGTCAAATATGGCATCAAAAATCACGACGTTTTCTTTCTGTTTCATCGGCCACGTCGCTGGAATGAGGCGGAACGCGTGTGGATGGGGTATGAGAGGAAGCGCGGCAAGTTGGGGGAGTTGAATGCCTTTCTGCGTGACGGATTGACCCAGCCGTTTGCACGAATCGTTGGCGAGACCACCGTTTTGCGGCAGGTGAAATACGTCATCACACTAGACACCGACACACAACTGCCACGCGATGCGGCATGGGAAATGGTGGCCACCCTAGCGCACCCGCTTAATCACGCGCGCTTCAGTGCAGAGTCCGGTCGCGTGGACGCGGGCTACGGCATTCTGCAACCGCGAGTTACAGCCAGTCTACCAAGCACGAATCGCTCCCACTACGCGAATTTATTCGGAGGCGAAACGGGTGTTGATCCCTATACGCGCGCTGTTTCCGATGTCTATCAGGATGTTTTTCATGAAGGCTCTTTCATCGGCAAAGGCATCTACGACGTGGATGCCTTCGAACGATCACTTGATCAGCGCCTCCCCGAGAACAGAATACTCAGTCATGATTTGCTGGAGGGCTGTTATGCACGCGCCGGATTGCTGAGCGATGTGCAACTGTACGAAGACTTTCCGTCGACCTATCTCGCAGATGTCGCGCGTCGGCACCGCTGGATTCGCGGTGATTGGCAGATTGCGTCATGGCTATTACGACGTGTGCCAGGTGCGGGTGCGAAGCCCGTAAAAAATCCGCTTTCCACCGTGTCGCACTGGAAAATTTTTGACAATCTGCGACGCAGTCTGGTACCGGCGGCGTTGACCGCGCTATTTTTAATGGGGTGGGCCGTCGCCGAAAGCCCTGTTTACTGGACGCTGGCAGCGCTCACCGTCGTACTGATTCCACCGCTGCTGACGTCGTTGGTGGAGTTACTCCGAAAGCCCGACGAGGTGCTGCTCAGCCAACATTTATCGGGCGCTTTAGATGACCTTGTCCGAAAAATGATGCAGGCCCTGTTCGGACTCGCCTGCCTTCCGTATGAGGCATGGTTTAGTGTCGATGCCATCATGCGCACCAGCGTGCGTGTGCTGCTGTCGCATCGGCGACGCCTGGAATGGAACCCATCAAGCGGCCCGGAAGCTGAGCGCACGAATGCAAGCTGGATGGTCGAAATATTGCGTGCATGGCGAACGATGTGGGTCGCTCCCGCGCTTGCCTTGATCAGTGGGCTCTACCTGACACTTGAAAGTCCGCAGGCGCTGCCGATAGCTGCTCCCGTGCTGCTGCTTTGGTTTATCGCGCCGCTGCTCGCAGGGTGGATCAGTCGTCCGTTGGTGCGAAAGGCCGTTCGGCTGGGCGTTGAACAAACAGCTTTTTTGCACCAGCTGGCACGTAGAACCTGGCACTTTTTTGAAACTTTCGTCACCAAAAAAGATCACTGGTTACCGCCCGATAATTATCAGGAGCAACCGGTGGACGCCGTCGCCCATCGTACTTCGCCTACCAACATGGGACTGGCGCTATTAGCCAATCTCTCTGCTTACGATTTTGGCTATCTCTCCGTCGGTAAGCTGATCGAGCGTACCGAAAATGCCGTTCAGACGATGCATCGTATGGCGCGCTATGAGGGTCACTTTTATAACTGGTATGACACGCTCAGTCTGACGCCGTTGCAACCGCTTTATATCTCGTCGGTGGATAGCGGCAACTTGTCGGGACACCTGCTGACCCTGAGCCCAGGACTAGCCGCGCTGGTTAACGCAAAGATCGTTAACACCCGGACGTTCGAGGGCCTCAGAGATGCGGTGGCAAATCTCGTGAGCGCTGCCGCTGACAGTGGGTCGCCCGAGCTACTGCAATTGCAACGTGACGTTGAAGCCGCCTGTGAAACTGCTCCGGCGACGATTGAAGCGACGCGACTTTTGCTGGTGCAACTCTCGCGCTCAGCGTTCGCGTTGACAAACCAGTTTAACGATGCCGTGGCTACCGCCAGTACCGCGAACGACGAGATAAAAACATGGGCCGACGCCATCCAAAGACAATGTCAGGACGCGCTGGATGAACTGACATTTCTGGCACCCTGGACTGATGCCGCAGCACCGCTGTCGGGACGACACGAATGGTTGCACGAATTGCCCGATATCGGTTTGATTCCGACACTGTGTGAGCTTTCGAAACTTGATGCGGCGGTGGCGCAGTGGCTGACGAGCAAAGCAAATGCCAATGCCAATGCTGGAGAAAGCGAACTGTCAGGGTTCCCTGAGCTTAGAGTTCTAGTTGCAGCGGCGAGTCACCGTGCACGAGAGCGAATCAAAACGCTCGAACGTCTGGCCCAGCAATCAAGAGCGTTAGCAGTCGTTGACTACAGCGTGGTCTACGACACCGCAAGGCATTTGATGGCGGTCGGCTACAACGTGGATCAACGACGACGCGACACCGGTTTTTACGACCTGCTGGCAACCGAGGCGCGACTCACGAGCTTTGTCGCCATCGCACAGGGTGCCGTGCCGCAGGAGAGCTGGTTCGCGCTTGGGCGCTTGCTCACGGTCGTCGGCAATGATGCGGTTTTGCTCTCGTGGAGTGGCTCAATGTTCGAGTATCTGATGCCGCTACTGGTCATGCCGACCTATGAAAACACGTTGCTCGATCAGACCTGCCACGCTGCTGTGCGTCAGCAAATTTCATATGGCAAACAACGCGGCGTGCCTTGGGGCGTATCGGAGTCGGGCTACAACGCGTTCGATGGCAACCTGAACTACCAGTACCGTGCGTTCGGCGTGCCGGGGCTGGGTATCAAACGGGGTCTGGCCGATGATCTGGTCATTGCACCTTACGCGTCGGCCATGGCGCTGATGGTGATGCCGGAGGCTGCGTGTGCAAACCTGCAGCGGCTCGCGGAGGAAGGCGTCATGGGTCATTACGGTCTGTTTGAGGCGGTCGACTACACAGCGGCCCGATTGCCGCGCAAACGGCAAAGTACCATCGTGCAGTCCTACATGGCGCATCATCAAGGCATGAGTCTGCTCTCGCTGGCTTACCTGCTTCTTGACCGCCCGATGCAGAAGCGCTTCGAGTCCGATCCTGAGTTTCAGGCTACCGCCTTGCTGCTACAGGAGCGCATTCCTGCGCCCACAGCTGTTCACCTTCATGCGTCTGATATACCGGACATTCATGCGGGCTCAATCGGCCCACAAATGCCGATGCGTGTCATCACTATCGCGAACACGCCGATCCCGGAAGTGCAGTTGTTGTCGAATGGTCGCTATCACGTCATGGTGACCAATGCAGGCGGCGGCTATAGTCGCTGGAAGGATCTGGCCGTGAGCCGTTGGCGCGAAGATGGCAGCGCCGACAACTGGGGCACTTTTTGCTACTTGCGCGACGTTGCGACAGGCGAATTCTGGTCGACTGCGCATCAGCCGACGCTCAAACAGGCCGACACCTATGAAGCGATTTTATCGGAAGGCCGCGCTGAATTTCGTCGACTCGATCATGAATACGAAACGCACACTGAAATCGTTGTTTCCCCAGAAGACGACATCGAGCTGCGGCGTCTGAACATTACCAACCGGGCACGCAACCGGCGCATTATTGAAGTCACGAGCTATTCGGAAGTCGTGCTCGCCCCTGCGGCAGCTGACGCTTTGCACCCGGCCTTCAGCAACCTGTTCGTGCAGACCGAAATTCTTCCTGCACAACGAGCGATTTTGTGTAAGCGCAGACCGCGAGCGGTCACCGACCAGACGCCCAGTTTGTTTCACCTGGCTTCGGTGCACGGCGCTGACGTGGTTGCGGTTTCCTATGAAACGGACCGCATGCGCTTCATTGGTCGCACCCGCACGATCAAATCACCGCAAGCGATGTCAGGTGATGCTATTCGCGATGAAAAACTGTCCAACAGCGAAGGATCCGTGCTCGATCCTATCGTCGCAATCCGCTACCGCATCGCGCTTGACCCCCACCAAACGGTCACCATTGACGTAGTGACGGGTGTCAGCGAAACGCGTGAGGCGGCGCTAAGTCTGGTCGGTAAATACCGTGATCGTAATCTCGCTGATCGCGTCTTCGATCTGGCGTGGACACATAGCTGGGTCAATCTGCGACAAATTAACGCATCGGAATCTGACGCGCAGCTCTACAGTCAACTGGCCGGGTCAATCATTTACGCCAACCCA
>JAYVPF010000351.1:0-39219 GCA_043757535.1 Burkholderiales bacterium | reverse complement strand
ACGTCGTTAGCGGGATCGCTCTGATCCGCCAAGTAAAATGGCGTTGGATCAATCTTGATGCTGTAGCGGTTCACTGGCATGGTGCTTGGAGAGCCTCTTGTGCTCATTTCGTCATCTTTTCGGAGCCTGCATTGTCGCCCATCTCTCGTTCGCCGCGCCCCTACCAAATCGCCCCCTCCCTATTGTCGGCGGACTTCGCTCGCCTCGGCGAGGAAGTTCGCGCCGTTATCGCTGCGGGCGCTGACCTCATTCATTTCGACGTGATGGACAACCATTACGTCCCCAATCTCACCATCGGCCCGATGGTCTGCGCCGCCATCAAGCCGCACGTCGGCAGCACACCGATTGACGTGCATTTGATGGTGAAACCGGTCGATGCCATCATCCCCGAGTTTGCTAAAGCAGGTGCCAACATCATCAGCTTTCACCCCGAAGCGAGCGAACACGTTGACCGCACTATTGCGCTCATTCGCGATTGCGGCTGCAAACCGGGTCTTGTGTTCAATCCGGCGACGCCGCTCGCCTATCTCGACTACACACTGGACAAGCTTGATTTGGTGCTCATCATGAGCGTGAATCCGGGCTTCGGTGGGCAAAAATTTATTGACGGCGTGTTGCCAAAAATCGCTGAGGTGCGGCGGCGGATTGACGCGTCCGGTCGCGACGTAATGCTTGAAGTCGATGGTGGCGTCAAGGCGGACAACATCGCAAAGGTCGCTACCGCCGGGGCGGATACGTTTGTCGCCGGTAGCGCAATATACGCAATGAGTGATTACGCGGTGGCAATCGCTGCCATGCGCTCGCAACTACAGGGCACTGAAAGCTGACCTCGCTCGTCGCGCTTTTTTATTCGCACCCGCTTGATTGATTGACTGCGCTACTGGGTCGTTCTAGTCGACAGTCTGCTGTCGTTTCTACGCCTGCAGATATCGGTGCAGGCGATCGTCCACCCACAGCAGAATCAACCGAAGCCGCGAGAGGCTTATCAAGAGCGCCGCCGCAACACCGACGGCGTTCGCGAGCGCATCAAACCAGTCGAATTGTCGATTGACCAGAGGCTGAATAAATTCGATCAAAACTCCCAGCGCAATTAACGCCGCCGCAATCGACAGACGCGAGCGCAATGTGGAATAAATCTGCGCAAAGTACACCATCACCACAAAGTAAGTGGCGGTGTGCCAAAACTTGTCCGAACCACCGAGCGGAGGCATTGCCGTAGCGGGTGCCAGCGAGCCATAGAGCAATACCAGAATCAGCGCTATGCCAATGGCGAACCACAGGCGGTGGAATTTGAGGGCGGGACTGCGCAACGGTAAAGTAGAGCTGACGGGCATGATGCGTAGCGGTGCAGATTCGAGAGGCGCCATGATAGGTCAGTGGCGTCGATTTTGGGGGTAGCAAACGCGCGCTAACGCCATCGCCAATACCGTGAGGCGAGAGCCCGGTCGTGCTCTGTCAAGGCGGAGCGTGACCACCGTCACGCCTCCAAAATCGACGAATCAGCGCTTATTGCTGTGACACCCAATTACGGCCTGACGTGCCATGCGAGGTTGTTTGTAAGCGCGACGGAGGCGGCGCGGGCACGAGGGGGCGCGACCGGCGTCGCGTCTACATCGGCGCGTGGTGAAGGGTGTCGATAGCCCATATTTCGTTGACTCATTTATAGGTCGGCAGGCCGTGCGTCTGGGGCACAACGATCATGCTGGGCTTTAACCCGACCCATAGTCGGGTTGCGATTGATTCCAAAATTTCAGGGGTGGACTGAGTCAGTCGGAAGGGCGTCCCGGGCTCGGTCAGCGCGCATCAGCTTCATCCTGACGCGCCCGGTTCACGTGGGCTACAACTAGTTTTGTGCCTACAGTCGACAAATAGCAAATGGCGCTCTAGCCACGATGAAACAGTGCGTGCAGCGAAAAGCTGTATGACTGATGGCGCCTTGCAGCCGGTCGGACTTTGGGCGTCGCAGCGAAAAGTGGCCCCAGCATGGAAAGTTTTTGACGGTCTTGCAGTTCCCATATCGGGATATCGGGCAAGAAACCGGCGAAAATTGGACTGCTGCGGCCAATTTTCAGCCGACGATTGCACGACCCGACAGGCTGCTAGAGCAAGAGTCCTAGCCGCAAACGGCACAAAAGCCCGGATTTAGTACAAAATCGAACAATTGTTTGAATCGTTCGATTAAATTAAATTTAGAGGGTCCCGATGGCGTTCGACATGCTCAGCAGTACCAGCTTCCCCGCACTCAAAATCCGCGAGCGCGATTTCGGCAAACCGGCTCGCAACGAGGGCCGCGCCGCGACCAAAACACGCATCCTTGCCGCGACCGAAAAGCTCTTCATCGTGCACGGATTCGACGCCACCAGCCTGCGCGCGATCACGACCGGGGCGGGCGTCAATTTAGCCGCTGTGAACTATCACTTTGGCAGCAAGGAAGAGCTGTTTGCGCTGGTGCTAACCAACCGCCTCGACACGCTGAATCTGGAGCGTATGCGCTTGCTTGACGCGCTGGAGGCAAAGGGTTTCGACGCTGTCAACACGGTTGAACAATTGATCGCTACCATGTTCCTGCCCGCGCTGCGACTCGCGCGCAATGCCGAGCGCGGCGGCGATGATTTCCTCAAATTTTTGGGCCGCGCCTACGCCGATCCGTCGGCCTTCGTACGCGACCTGCTCGCCGAGCGCTATGCCGCGCAAAACGCGCGCTTTGTGCACGCGTTCGCCAGGGCTTTGCCCGAACTTGCAGCGCAGGATTTATCGATGCGACTGCACTTCATGCTCGACGCGATCTCCTCCACGCTCGCCAGCGAGGACGCGCGCACACTGATGGCGGGTCTCGCCGCGACCAGCGACAGCGCCGTTGATGAAGACGCCGCTGTCCTCGCGCATCTCGCGCCCTTCCTCGCGGGCAGCCTGCGCGCCAGGGTCAATCAGTCGAGCCAGCAGGAAGCCATTGGTCGCGTTTTGGCGTTCGCTTAATCCACTTTCTAAAAAGGTCTCGCAATGGCTGCAGCCCAACGTGCCCCCATCTATGTCGTCGATGGCGCTCGCACGCCGTTCCTGAAGGCACGCAATGCGCCTGGGCCGTTTTCCGCCTCCGATTTGGCGGTCGCGGCGGGGCGCGCATTGTTGTCGCGTTTGCCGATTGAGCCAACGCAATTTGACGAGGTAATCCTTGGTTGCGCGAATCCATCGCCTGACGAAGTGAACATCGGTCGCTACGTGGCGATGCGCTTGGGCTGCGGCGACAAAGTCACTGGCTGGACTGTGATGAGGAATTGCGCCAGTGGCATGCAGGCGCTTGATTCCGCGATCAACAACATGCTTGCGGGTCGCTCGGAGCTGGTGCTCGCGGGCGGTGTCGACGCCCTTTCGCATGCGCCGCTGTTGTACTCAAAACAAATGGTGCTGTGGTTCGCAGCACTGGCCAGCGCGAAGACAATGGGCCAGAAGGTCGGCACGTTTGCCAGACTTTCGCCGTCGGCATTGTTCTCACCCGTCATCGCGTTGATGAAGGGTCTCACCGATCCCAAGGTCGGTCTGCTAATGGGGCAAACCGCCGAGAACATCGCGTTCCGCTTCGGCATCACGCGTACCGAGATGGACGCGTTCGCAGCCGAGAGTCACAGGCGCGTGCTCGCCGCTATTGCCGCTGGCAACTACAAAGGTGAAGTGATCCCGTTGATCGATGGCAAGGGCAATGTCTACAACGATGACGACGGCGCCCGCGCCGATTCAACGCCAGAAAAACTCGGCAAACGGAAGCCATTCTTCGACAAGAAATACGGCAACGTCACGGCCGGCAACAGCTCGCAAATCACCGACGGCGGCGTCTGGCTCGTGCTCGCTACAAAAGCCGCAGTTGAGAAACACAACCTCCCCGTGCTCGGCAAAATCGTCGACACGCAATGGGCCGGTTGCGATCCCGCGCAAATGGGCCTCGGCCCCGTCTATGCATCGACACCCATTTTGAAGCGCAATGGCCTCGCGCTCAACGATCTCGACACTATCGAAGTGAACGAAGCATTCGCCGCACAAGTGCTCGCCTGCAAGGCCGCCTGGGAAGACGAGACATTCTGCAAGGAAGAGTTGGGTCTTGATGGCGCGATGGGTTCGATTGATATGAGCAGACTGAACGTTGATGGCGGCGCAGTTGCGCTTGGTCATCCGGTGGGAGCGTCGGGTGCGCGCATCGTGCTGCATGCGCTCAACGTGCTCAAACGCACGGGCGGCAAGCGCGCGCTCGCCACGATTTGTATTGGCGGCGGGCAAGGCGGCGCAATGTTGGTGGAAGCCGCATAACTCCCCTCCCCCCTGGTGGGGGAGGGGTAGGGGGAGAGGGGGCAGCGGCGCGCTAGCAACGTAGATTGGCATGCCACCATCACCCTGTCCCCAACCCCTCTCCCCTCAAGGGAGAGGGGTTCTTAAGCGCTCCGCATCTCGACGTACTTGAGTAGGCCGTTAGACAAGCTAAGAAAACAAGGAATAGTTCGTGAACTATCAAAACTTCAAACTCAAAACCGACGATAACGGCATCACCTGGGTCGGCATCGATGTCGCTGGTACTCATGTCAACACGATGGGCACGCCAGTGCTCGACGAACTCGCGGCGTTGCTCGACCAGTTCGACAAAGAAACGCCGAAGTCCGTCGTCTTCCATTCTCTGAAATCCTCTGGCTTCATCGCGGGCGCGAACATTCAGGAATTCGAAGCGATTGGCCAGACCAACGATGTCGCGGCTGGCGAAAAGCTCATCAAACGCGGCTACGATTTGTATGAACGCCTCACTGCCGTGAAGTATCCGACGCTCGCGCTCATCAAGGGCTTCTGCATGGGCGGTGGGCTTGAGTTGGCGATGGCCTGCCGCTATCGCGTCGCAGTCGATGAGCCCAGTACACGCATGGGCTTGCCGGAGGTGATGCTCGGCATTCTTCCGGCATGGGGCGGCGTGAAACGCCTGCCGCAATTGCTCGGTGCGCCAGCTGCGTTCGACCTGATGCTGTCGGGCAAAACCGTCGATGCCAAGAAGGCAAAGCAACTTGGGCTCGTCGACGAAGCCGTGCCGCCACGCATCGTGGGCAACACGGTGACGGGAGTGCTCGCGGCGCTGCCCGCACCACGTCAATTGAGCGTTGTGCAGAACTTGATGACCAACGGTTTCCTGCGCGGCTACGTCGCCTCGCAGGCGAAAAAGCAGGTCGCCAAACGCGCACGTCCAGAACACTATCCAGCACCGTACGCCATCATCGATCTCTGGCAAAAATACAACGGCGATGTGCACAAGCCCACCGCGACTGAGTCGTGCTCGATGCAGGCGCTGCTCTCGCATTCCACCGCGAAAAATCTGATCCGCGTGTTCAGCCTGCGCGAAAAATTAAAGGCGCAAGCCAAGGGCATCGATTTCAAAGCGATGCATGTTCACATCGTCGGCGCTGGCGTGATGGGCGGTGACATCGCCGCATGGTGCGCGTTGCGCGGCATCAACGTGACGTTGCAGGACCTGGACGCATCAAAAATTGCGCCTGCCATCAAGCGAGCCGCTGATATGTACGAAAAGCGTTTGCGTGATGAACGCCGTATTCGCGACGCGATGGATCGCCTGCAACCGGACATCGCGGGCGACGGCGCGAAGAGCGCAGACATCATCATCGAAGCGATTGTCGAAAACCTCGCCGTAAAGCAGAAAGTCTTCGCGCAACTCGAAGCGAAGGCCAAACCCGACGCCGTGCTCGCCACGAACACGTCAAGCATCCCGCTCGAACAAATCGCGACCGCACTGAAAGATCCATCGCGTCTGGTCGGTATTCATTTCTTCAATCCCGTCGCGCAGATGATGTTGGTAGAAGTGATCAGCGGCGCACAAACGAACCCGGACATGGCGCGCAAAGCCACGGCGTTCGTCGATCAAATCGACAAGCTACCGCTTGCGTGCAAGAGTGCGCCGGGCTTTTGGGTCAATCGCATCCTCGCGTCGTATCTGACCGAGGCGATGCGTTGCCTGGACGAAGGCATCACGCCAGAAACGCTCGATGAAGCCGCGCTGCAATTCGGCATGCCGATGGGGCCAGTGGAGCTGGCCGATGTGGTAGGGCTCGATGTGTGCGCCGCCGTGGGTCAGGTCGTCGGTGGTGAGGAGGCGCTACGGAATGCGCCGAAAAAACTGGCCGCTAAACTCGAAGCAAAAGAACTGGGTAAGAAAACGGGCAAAGGCTTTTACGTTTGGGTCAACGGCAAAGCGCAGAAAGGCGCGGCGAGCGCTGTTCCCACGGGTCTCACTGAACGACTCATCACGCCGATGCTGAAAGAGGCAAACAAGGCGCTCGCAGAAGGTGTCGTCACCGAAAGCGATCTCGGCGATGCAGGCGCAATCTTCGGGTGCGGTTTCGCGCCATTCACGGGTGGCCCGTTTAACTATCAGCGGTCAAATGCGGCTTGAATCGTAGGGTGGGCACCCCGTGCTCAGGCGGTTCGTTACGCTGGTCATGGTGGGCAGCGGCTGCCCACCCTACGTATTTGCCTGCACAATCCGCCGCTCGGCAATGTAGTAAATCACCTGATCCGGGCCGACGTGTTTTGACGACGGTGCGTTGAGCGACAAACCATTGCCGAGCACATCATCGGCGACCGCAACGATGGTCGCATTGTGTTCCTGCTTGAACACGGTCATGAGCTCGCCGTACGTGCTGAGCTTGGCCCTGGGCGACATGCGTGCGCTGAACAAGGTGTTGCCCGTCATCACCGAGAGCAACCGGTTATGCACGCGCGAGCTGCCTGGATCCTGCGCGGCGCGCACCAGCAAGGTGGTGTCGCTGCTGACCATCGCCTCAGCTCGCGGGCAATGGGCGATGAGCAAATCAGCGAAAGCCTGCGCCTGAAAATGCGCCACCAGATGGCCCTTGTTGTTGTATGAGGCAGCCGCCAGTGCCGCTACCAGCGTGTCGTTGTCATCATGTCCCAGTGCGATGATCGCCGCTGCTCGCGCCGTGCCGGCACGCACATGCAGATCGCGCTCTGACAACGCGCTGTCCCGCACAAACTTCACTACCGTAGGCATCGGATTTTCGATGTCCTTGGTGGAGCAGACCACGATTTCCCGCTGTGTTGTGCCAACGTCGTAAGTGATTTCCTCCACCATGCGCTGCGTGCGCGCACCTTGCCAGCCAAGGATGACGACATGACCGGTCAGATAGAAATAGTCGGCTTCACCACGCATACGGCGTCTCCAGCGGATCGATAAAAAACGAACGAATTGGGCGATGCTGCTGGTGAACAAAATGATGCCACCGGGCATGATCCAGAGCGCTACGGCGAGTCTGCCAGCGGCGCTCTTCGGCGCCAGATCACCATAACCAATCGTGGTGACCGTGGTGACATAGTAATAAAAGAAGGCGATGATTTCGGTGATTTCGCCCGTCTCAAAAAACCACATCAGCTTGGCGGACACCGCGTAGTGCAACGCAAATGCCAGCAGCAACGCCCACCACGGCAGCCGCGTGAGCTGCGCGTAAAAGGATTTCAGCAGATGGGGGAGGCGAACCGGGCTCATGTTTGGCGGATATTGTTGCACTGCCGGGGCGGGTTGCCAATCGGTGCGCTGGACAGTAGTCGCGGCAATGCCAAAATTGCAGCATGTCATTGCGTGTTTTAACAATTCAATCTCACATCGCCACTGGTCACGGCGGCACCGACGCCGCGATGCCACGCCACTTGATTCTGATTGCGACTCCAGTTCAGCGTGTGACTCCCGCGCAGCACTTCTCAGCCGCTCTGCCGTGAGCGCTGAACGACTGATACAGGCGGCGATGGCGTTGTTGCGTCAGGGCAGAGCGGCGGAGGCAGTGCGGCTAATTGCTGAAGCGCCCACGGCCGTTCGCAATGGACAAGCCGTGCAGCGCACGCTAGCCGCAGCGTTTGCGCAGTCAGGAGACCTCGCGGCGGCGCAGATGGCGATTGATCGCGCACTGACTTTGCCGCCTATCGATGCCGCAACCCGTGCACTTGCTGGCCGTATCGCGCTTGATCAAAATTTTCCAGAACGCGCGTTTCCGCACTTCGAAGCGTTGGTACAAACTGCGCCGACGCAGATGAGGCTCTGGCGATATTTGTGGGATGCTGCGTCGACGCCGACCACCAGCGCGCGTGCGTTGCAGCTCACCGAGGCGCACGCCATCGATACCAGCGCAGACGTCGACATCGCGTGGGCCGCGAGTCGTGCGCTGTCGGCGCAGTCGCGCAGCGTCGAGGCGGTCGAGCTTGCGCGGCAAACTTTTTTGCGTCATCGCGACAACGTGGCCGCGCAGTGGTTGTGGGTGAAACGTCTCACTGATGATGCGCCGCTGACTGCGCTGCAAGCGTTGGCTGAAAACCCCTTACCGCCATTGACGGAGGTCACGCCCGATGCGGTTGATGCGCGCTTGACCGTGCCCGAAAATTATCCTGACGAGGCCTCGACTTCTGCGTGGCGCGAGCGCTACCGCGATGGGCTCGCGCAGATCGCTGAAGCGATGCCCGAGACATTTGGAAATGATGAGCGACTAGCGCTCGTCCGCCACACCGCGTTTCGCCTTGCCTACCACGGTGGCAACGATCTCAAATTGCAGTCACGCCGGGGTGACTGGCTCGCCGCGCTGATGCAGCCACTTACGCCAGCGCGGGCGTTGCGCACAACAGATCGCAGCAAAAAAATACGCGTCGCTTTCGCCTCGAAGCACATCCGCAATTGCACGGTTGGGCATTACTTCAAACACATCCTAACTGACTTGACGGGCGAGCGCATCGAAGTGTTTGTCTACGCCTGCGGTGAGCGAGATGCATTTACCGACGACGTGCAATCTGGCGTCGCTCAACTCAGGCATTTTGACGACGATGACAAGGCGTTGCTCGCGATGGCCCACGCCATTGCGGCTGACGCGCCGGACGTTTTGATCTATCCGGAAATCGGCATGGAGCAGATTATCGAAAAGCTCGCCGCGATGCGTCTCGCGCCGCTGCAATGCATGTTGTGGGGCCATCCCGTCACCAGCGGTCTGCCGACGATCGATGTGTTCTTCAGTGCCGCAGCGCTGGAGCCAGACAATGCACAAGCGCACTACCGTGAACGCCTGCATTTGCTGACGCGCCTTGGCACTTGCTACCCGCAACCGCCAGCGCCATCTGCGTTAACGCGCAAACAACTGGGCCTCCCGGAAAACGCTTCGCTCGTCGTGTGCGCGCAGTCGCCATTTAAATGGAGCCCGCAGTTCACACGCGCCGTGGGCGAAATGCTGGTGCAATTTCCCGATGCGCGGCTTGTGGTTTTCGACGGCCCCACGGCGAACCGACCACGCCTGTTTGACGCCTATCTCGAACACTTTTTCGAGCCGCTCGGCATCAATGTCAGCACCCGCGTGATCCGCTTGCCGCAGCGTTCGCGCGTCGATTTTCTGGCGGTGCTTTCGCTCTGCGATATCGCGCTCGACACCTTCGGATTTTCCGGCGGCAACACGAGCCTCGACGCGCTCTCGGTGGGCCTACCCGTGGTGACGCTTCCGGGCGAATTCATGCGCGGAAGGCAGACGTTCGCCATGCTTCGCGTGCTGCCTGCATCGGTGCACGAAACGCTGATCGCCAACGGCATTGAGAGCTATCTAGACATCGCGCAGCGGTTGCTGGCAGATGCAGAAAAACGTGGTCGCCTTCGCGACGAAATCAGTACTCATGCCAGTGCGCTATTCAACGATTTCAAGCCTGTGATTCAGATGCGTGAGTGGTTGCTTAAGCACGTCACGATTGCCTAGTAGCTTTTTTATGAAACGTAGCCTGCACTGGGGCTAGCTGCATAAAATGGCAAAAGTCGGATTTTGCCGATTTGCGACGCCAGTCCCAATGTAATAACGGCTACAGCAAAAAGCTGATGGCGGAATTAACTCGTAGCCAATCGATCAAACGCCTCCTGATATTTCGCCGCAGTCTCAGCAATCACTGCGGCAGGCAACGTCGGAGCAGGCGCTTTTTTCCCCCACGGCTGACCATCAATGCGAACGCTCTCCAGCCAATCGCGCAAGTATTGTTTGTCAAAACTCGGCGGGTTTTTGCCAGCGGCGAACGCGGCTTCGTAGCCCTCAATTGGCCAGTAGCGCGACGAATCCGGCGTCAATACTTCATCCATCAAAGTGAGCGTACCGTTCGCGTCAAGACCGAATTCAAACTTGGTGTCCGCGATGATGATGCCTCGGGTCAGAGCATAGTCCGCTGCGTGCGTGTAGAGCGCTATGGCCGCATCGCGAACCTTAATTGCCAGCGGCTCACCGATGATTTCGACCATGCGCGTGAACGAAATATTCTCGTCATGCTCGCCCATCTCCGCCTTCGTCGCAGGCGTGAAAATCGGCGAAGGCAATTTGCTCGCGTTCTTTAGTCCCGCGGGCAACGGCACGCCGCAAACTGATTGCGACTTCTGATACTCCACCCACCCCGACCCCGCCAGATAGCCACGCACCACCGCTTCCACAGGCAGCGGCTTCAAACGCTTCACCAGCATCGAGCGCCCCACGACTTGCGCCTTCTCCGCCTCAGTCACCACGCTCGTAGGCAGCTCCCCGGTCAAATGATTCGGGACAATCCCCGTCAATTTGTCAAACCAGAACAGTGCCATCTGCGTGAGCAACGCCCCCTTCCCCGTAATCGGCTCCGCCATGATCACGTCAAATGCACTAATGCGATCCGAGGCCACCATCAGAATACGGTCCGCGCCCACGGCATAGTTGTCGCGCACTTTGCCGCGCGCTAGGAGAGGGAGAGAGGTGATTTGGGAGGTGTGCACGGGGGTCATAGTTTCGAACGGAATAGGGTCAGACGCCATGTTGGCGCGCGAGCAACAATCGTCGGTTGCTTGGTAGCGGACTAAGGCGTAGTGATGAACGGCAGAGACCGTTCGATATGCAACGACTCGGCAATGAACGCCGCAAAGCGCTGCTGATCTGCTGCCGACTCAATTTGGACAATATCGTCGGCATAGTGACTGAGAATATTCACGCTTGATCGAACTTGCGAATAGTCATCGGCAGCGACGACGGCGATTCTGCGGCTGGTAGCTGGAAGGCGCGCACGAGCTTGGTCTAAAAGTATCGCCTTCAAGCTGGCTTGTCCTTGCGAAGACTTTGTAACGCGTTCTAAGCCACGTAAATCCAGCGTTTCGATAATGTGTATGGATCCATTCTTGAGCGCGAAGTCTGCAAACAAATCATCTTCCGCTACGACCGGGAAATCTGACACTACCTTACGGTTCGAAAGATCAGAGGCATTATTCGAGAAGAGTTTCGCACGACGGAACCAAGATTTGAGCTGACTTTGCAGACGACTGCCCGGTTGTCGAGCCGCTTTTTCGATGACCACCGTTTTCTCTGGAACTTCGACAAATCTGCGAAGAATTTTCTGAATTGCTTCCTCTTCGTTGTCGTTGTCACACAGCTCAACGCGACCGGGCAACGCATCACAACGAATTGCACCCCCAACGATTTGAGCGTGCCGTAGCTGATCCTCTACCGTAGTAAATTCGCGCAGAACGGTCTCCAACTCAGACGACCATGACGACGGATCAACGGCCGCGAAGTTTGGGTGAAGCGCGCGAAGCCGTGAAATTGGCGTGGCAAATATCACTTGTGGGCCGTTAGCCCTAAACGCGATTAGTCCGACGTTGAGCGACTCTCCTCTCAACTCATCCGATACAGCCCTTAGGAGGGAATAGTGCATAGTGCGATTTGTCATAAGAGACGTAACAACTTATTGAGTCGACTACGAAAACCTTCTCCTCCCCACCAGGTTAGCAATTCATCCCGTTGACGTTGCGGCAGCCATGAGTCCGGCATTTCTTTCATCCAATGAAGCAAGTGATCGGTTTTTATTAACCCAATGGCATCAACGGTAATGACTGCAGACGGAGAATCCCAAGTGTTATCCCGCTTTCGGAGGTTAATGCTTAGTCGTGTTTTTGAGTCTGATCCGACGGGAAATGGATCGGCAGGAAAACCGCGAATCAAAAACGCTCGGGAGAAGTCTATCGCCAGTGCGGTGAGCTTGTTGTCATAAGTGTGTCGAAACACAAAATTATTCATATGCCGATCATCATTGCCGATGAAGAGATCGAACGCGAGGGTTGCTGAGATAACGAATCTACACGACTGATAACGCTCAAGAACCGCACGAGGCCCCGTAGCGGACAACTCCGACAAACTACTTTCCCAGCGTGACCCAAAGCAATACTCCCGCTCTGGCGTAATTAAGATCGCACCCATTGGCGTTGGTACGCTGCACGCCTGCGCCAATTTGTAGCAAAGAAACTCTGTAGCAGGCAGCAGTGGGTGTTCCGCAGTAGATTTCAATGCATAGTAATGAGTATCGCGGCCACGGACTATTTTCTTCAGATCCGCAGAGCCCGCCGGGGCAGACATGGCGGCATCTAGTTCAATCGGAAGTAGTGTCAGCTGCCGATCAGAATCGGCGGTCGGCCTAAGCTGCACGACATTTTTGCGAGTTTTATCTGTACCAGCGGCCAATTTTGACTCTCCTTGATACGCATTTTCGCACGTGATCGGGGTGCGTTTCGTTAATCGTCAGCGTCGGCTACTGCGCCTTTTAGGCGTCCGATGGCCAATTTAGACTTCGAAGTTGTCGCCACAAGCACCTGTGTGGTGTGGTGCGGCTCACGTACTACCGTGTCCGTACATTCACACGACGAAGCCGCCGCCGACGTAAATTAACCAGTAGCCGAATGCCAATGGCGAAGCGCAGATTATCGTTTGCATCCGTGCAAATGTCCTACCAAATCTGTCGATATAATCGTCCTATTGGACATTCCTATATCAAAAGGGAACATGCAAACCGTAAACGTCTCAGGCCTCAAAAACAATCCCAGCGAAGCGTTGCGTAGTGCGCGCGACGACGTGGTGGTTGTGATGAATCGCGAACAGCCGGTAGCGGTGATGATTGGCTTGCAATCGGGAAAGTTGCTTGGTGAGCCAGGTGCGCGTATCGCGTTGGCTACCGCGTTGTTTCGTGATGGTGGTCTGTCATTAGTGCGTAGCGCGCACATGGCTCAATGGCCGCTCGCTGCTTTCATCGCATACGTGTCGCGGCTTGGAATCCCGGTTGTCGAGTTGGACGCAGCCGAGACTAAACGGGATATCGAAACACTCGATCAATGGCTCGCGTTGTCCTGAGCGATGCGAGCCCGCTGATCGGGCTTGCAATTGTTGATGGTCTGACGTGGCTTCCCACGCTATTCGGTGATGTATGGATTCCGCCTTCAGTGCATCGGGAAGTGTTGCCGGGTGTCTCTGCACGCGGTGAAATTGAGATTGCCGCCGCGGTCAAACGAAAGGCAATTCGCGTGTGGCGAAAAGCGATTCCAGCTGCTATCGTTTTGCTCCCCGATCTCGACGAGGGAGAGACTGATTGCATTCGAATTGCGCTATCGAACGGCGTTAGCGAAACTTTGATCCTGATGGATGAGCGTGCGGGTCGCGCAGTCGCAACAGAGAACAGCATTCGCGTGGCGGGCACGGCGGCGGTGATTGGTCTCGCAAAGAAACGCGGTCTGATCACATCGGCGAAAGCTCGCTTTGCAAAACTTCACGCCACGGACTTCAGGATCAGTGCCTTGGTGATCCAGACGGTGCTGAGAGATGTCGGCGAGAGCTAGTGCTCCGCCTTTTGTGACGCAGCAATCGGCTCAAACTTCTCCGTCCCCACCACCACTCGCGCCGTCCGATTAAAGCTCATGTACGACCACGCCCAGTCCATGAGCACGATGAAGCGGTTCCTGAATCCGATCAGGAAGTAGACGTGGACGAACAACCAGAACAACCAAGCGATGAGTCCGCCGAAGCGCAGGTGACCCAATAGCGGGACGGCGACATCGACAACGGCGGACTTGCGACCGATAGTGGCTAGCGAGCCGTAATCGTTGTAGCGGAACGCCTGCGTCGGTTTGCCTGCGATGCGCGCGAGGATGTTTTTGGCGGCGACGCGACCCATTTGCTTGGCACCGGGGCTGACGCCGGGAACCGGTTTGGTGGTGCCGTTTTTCTCGTGGCTAAGGGCTGCTGCCAGATCGCCTACGACGGAAATTTCCGGATGACCGGCGAGCGATAAATCCGGCTCGACAGTGATCCGTCCGACGCGATCCACGTTTTCTGCGGGTAGCGCGCAAGCTTTTGCAATGAGTTTGCCGAGCGGAGATGCTGCGACGCCAGCCGCCCAGATGACGGTTTTGCAGACGATAGTTTGCTCGACGCCGTTCACGTTGACGTGAATGCCCTGTGCGTCAATGTTCATAACCTTGTGACTGGTGCGTACCTCGACGCCGAGCCCGGTTAACTGTTCCTCTGCGCGCTTGGAAAGCGACGGCGGAAACGCCAGCAGCACCCGGTTCCCGCCTTCAACCAACAATATGCGAGCTTTACGCGAATCGATTCGGCGAAATTCTTCAGGCAAGGTGTGTCGCGCGATTTCGGCTAGCGTGCCAGCCATTTCGACGCCGGTTGGCCCTGCCCCAATCACTGCAAATGTAAGCCACGGCTCGCGCAGGGCCGGGTTCTGTTCACGTTCGGCATGTTCGAACGCAATCAAAATTCGGCGGCGAATTTCAAAGGCGTCGGCTAGCGTTTTGAGGCCCGGTGCGAATTCCGCCCAGTGGTCGTTGCCGAAATAGCTGTGCGCAGCACCGCTGGCGACAATGAGATGATCGTAAGCAATCCGCTCGCCGTTTTCCAGTTCCACCGAACGCGTGCTGGCGTCGATGTCGACGACATCGCCGAGCAGCGTGGTGACGTTGCGCTGCTTGCGAAACAGAAAGCGCGTCGGTGCCGCGATGGCCGGTGCCGACAAACCGGCCGTCGCGATCTGATACAGCAGCGGCTGAAACAGGTGGTGATTGGTGCGGTCGATCAGCGTGATGTCCACCACCGCCTCGTGCAGCGCACGCGCGGCTTCAAGGCCACCAAAACCGCAGCCGATGATGACGATGTGAGGGCGCTCCATAGACCGAAGTCTACGGCAGCATCCTGTCAATCCGCCCTAGCGCTCCGACACCGTCATGCGCAACTCCAGCCGTTTACTCCACCATGACAGCGGGAAGCAGAGCGCGAAGTAAAACAGCGCAACGAAGCTGTAAACGAGGAACGGCTTGAACGTCGCGTTGGTGATCATGGTGCCGGTTTTGGTGATCTCGATGAAGCCGATGATCGACGCGAGCGCGGTGCCCTTGATGACCTGCACCATGAAGCCGACGGTCGGCGCGATGGCGAGCGCGATGGTCCAGCGTGTTGCCATCAGGAGGTTGCGCACGATGTCCCAGATCGAGAATTCAACCATTTAAACGGATCGCTGCGCTCAAGCGTTTACGGGCTGGATTCCTGGCGCGTTGCGCCGAGAATGACGGCATACGTGGGTGCTCGAGTTTCATCGTGCGCTTGCCGCTGCTGACGCACCAAACAAAAAACGTGGCCCGACCCAGCCGAGCAGCTTGCGCACGCCGACGGCAAGCAACAGATAAATCGCACCGGCAATGATGAAGCTCTCGAACGCGCGGAAGTTGCGGCTCTGAATGAGATTTGCGGCGTAACTCAATTCCTCGGTGGAGATTTGCCCGCACACGGCTGAGCCCAGCATCACAATCACAATCTGCGACACCATCGCGGGCCACACTTTCGAGAGCGCTGGCGGCAGCACGACGAGGCGGAACATTTGCAGGCGATTGAGGCCAATGGCGTTTGCCGCATCGTATTGTCCGCGAGGGGTTGCGTCTAGTCCCGCGCGAACAATTTCAGTGGCGTAGGCACCGAGATTCACCACCATCGCGATGATGCTCGCGATCTCGGGTGTGAGCTTGATGCCCGCTGCCGGAAGGCCGAAAAAAATGAAAAATAATTGCACGATAAACGGCGTGTTGCGAACCAGTTCCACGTACGTCGCCGCCGCCCACGCCAGCGGCTTCGGGCCGTACGCCCGCGCCCACGCGCAGGCAACGCCGACGATGCCACCGAGCACAGCGGACAGCACCGTCAATGCAAGCGTCCACGCGACGCCCTTGAGTAGCAAAGGCCATTGAGCGAGGACGGCCAGGAAGTCGAGTTCTATTTTCATCGTGGACAGGTGCAGCAAGTGTCAGTGTTCGCTGTAAGTTCTTTTGTCATCCTGAGCCACGCGAAGGATTACGGCCCATACGATGGTCTTCGCCAATGGCGACGACTGCGGCAACCCAGGTGATCCTTCGCTTGTGGCTCAGGATGACAACGCCGAAACGCTTCGCACCGCTGGGCCCAAACTGGGATCGCGCCGATCCGTGTCAGTTCGGCAATTCCCCCGCAGGGCGCCCAAGCCATTTCTGCGCCATTTTGTCCAGATCACCCGCCGCCTTAGCCGCCGCAATGATCTCGTTGAGCTTCAGGCGCAGCTTGTCTTCACCCTTGCCGATGCCAATGAAATTCGGCGAATCCTTGAGCACGAATTTGTATTCGGCGGAGAGGTTCGGATTGCGCGCCATCATGTTGCCCGCAACGGACGCGCCGGTGGCCATGAGCGTAGTTTGGCCTGATACAAACGCGCTCACCGTGGCGTTGTTGTCCTCGAAGCGTTTGATGTCGGCTCCGCTCGGGGCGATCTTCGTCAGCTCCATATCCTCGATGGCACCGCGCGTCACGCCAATGGATTTGCCTGCGAGATCGGCGGCAGTTTTGACCGCAACATTCTTCGGCCCGAACACCGCCTGAAAGAACGGCGAATACGCTGCGGTGAAATCGATGACCTTTTCGCGCTCCGCTGTCTTGCCAAGCGTTGAGATCACAAGGTCGGCCTTTTTTGTTTACAGGTAAGGCACGCGGTTGGTGCTGGTGACGATCACGAGCTCAATCTTTGCGCCGATTTTGCCTGCGATGTAGTGGGCCATGTCGACGTCGAGCCCCTGCGGTTTGAGATCAGGGCCGACGAAGCCGTACGGCGGAAAGTCGGTCGGAATCGCGATCTTGATTTCTTTGGTCTTCAGGATGTCGTCAAGCGCGGTTTGGGCGTGACTTGTGGCACTGGCGGCCAATGCAAACACGGCAACGACAGCGAGCAAACTACGCATCAGGTGTGGGCGGACCGACAGCATCGGGGACTCCTCTCCAGTATCAAAAAAATCGGCGACTGTGGCAGTACGGTCGTTGCCAAACATCATTGATTATCACCGAGCAATCAGCGTGCCGAACTCGGGTTTGTACGGCGTTTACGGTGTTTTTTACGAGTTCAGCTTTTTCGTGAAACAGCCATTTATCGGGGGCTAGCGTCATAATAGCGCAGATGTCGACTTATCAATAAATGAAGCCGTAGCCTATATAAAAAAACAGCTATAGCGAAAAGCTATAGACAAAATGTTGCGGGTTGCGACGCACGGCTGCGTCTGACTACGCCGCCGCGACGGTCGCCACCTGCTCCCGCAGCCAGCGCGCGGGTGCCGCCGTATGCGTGCGCTCATGCCAGAGTTGATAGAAGCGCAACGGTGGAAAAGCGAGCGGCGCTGGCATCACTTTAATCGGCAAAAATTTGGCATAGTGCGCGGCGAATCGTCGCCCTGTCGTGAAGATCAGATCGGTCGTGGTGAGCACATAGGGCGCAACATGAAAATAAGGCAACGACACGCGGATATCGCGCTTGATGCCGAGCTTGTGCAGATGGTCGTCAATCGCTCCGCGCACGCCCCCCGCGTAGCGCACCGGAGCGAGATGCTTCGCGGCGATGTAATCGTCGGCGCTGATCTCAGGTCTCTTCGCTAACGGATGCCGATCAGAGAGCATGCACACCACCTCATCGTCAAACAGTGGCGTGGTACGCAGATATTCCGGCGGATTCGGCCAATTGCCGACGACGACATCGATCTCGCCTTCTTCCAGCAGCCGCTCGAAATCAATATCCAGCGACAACGAGCGAATATTGAGTCGTCCGAGCGGCACCCGTGAACGAAACCGCTCAATCAGATTCGACAGAAAAAACGCATCAAAATAATCCGGTGCCCCGACGCCAAAAACGCGCTTCGATTTCGCTGGATCGAACGGCTCGGCCTTGATCAGAATGCTGTCAATCGCGTCAAGCGCGGCCTTGGTCGGCGCGATCAAGCCCTCGGCGCGCTCGGTCGCGGTCATGCCGGTTCGGGTGCGCACCAGCAGCTCGTCACCGGTGATTTCGCGCAGACGTTTGAGGGCGCTGCTCACGGCGGGCTGCGTGATGCCCAAGCGGTCGGCTGCGCGGGAAACGCTTTTCTCCTGAAGCACGAGATAGAGCACGCGCAGCAAATGAGTGTCGAGTGCCTCTGCCATGTTTGCCCCCAGCGTCGGTGATGTCAGGAATAATCTCAAGCTTATCAGCGCAACTGGAAACACCGTCTATAGTGTGGAAGGTTCTTGTTTGTGAGCAGATGCCGGTGAACGTGTTGCGATTCTTTTTGAACGGTGCTCTGATCGAACTGGGTGCGGTTGATCCGCACACGACGCTGCTCGACTTCGTGCGCGAAGAGCGGCACCTGACCGGCACCAAAGAGGGTTGTGCCGAGGGCGATTGCGGTGCATGCACCGTTGTGATCGGTGAGTTGAGCAAAGACAGCGCGGGCCGGGATCGTGTCGCGCTGTCGCCGATCAACGCCTGCATCCGATTGCTTCCGACACTTGATGGCAAAGCGGTGTTCACGGTCGAATCGCTGAAAGCCGCGAGCGGAGCGCTGCATCCGACGCAACAGGCGATGGTCGATTGTCACGGCTCGCAATGCGGCTTCTGCACGCCGGGTTTTGTGATGGCCCTGTTTGCCTTGTTCAAAAACGAGACACGTCCGTCACGTGCACGAACGTGTGAGGCGATTGCCGGAAATCTCTGTCGTTGCACCGGTTATCGACCGATTCTCGACGCGGCGCAGGTGATGTATCAAAAAGCACCGACCGCTGCCGCATCGTGCTCGACACGCATGGAGCAATGGCTGTTTTCGCCCGCGACCCATAGCGCACCGCCGTTGCCCGGAGAATCGGAACTGGCTGAAAAATTAGCTGCGCTCGCACGTACGGACGCAATGCATCTGAGTTCACCTGCGGGCACATTCATTGCACCGCGTAGGGTGGAGGATTTCTCCGCCGCAGTGCTTGCCAATCCCGACGCATGGATTCTTGGTGGTGGGACTGACATCGGGCTTTGGGTGACCAAGGGATTGCAAACCAACGGGACGATTATTTACACGGGCGAGGTGGCAGCGCTGATGCGCGTTGACGAAACCGACGCAGGTATCCGCATCGGTGCGGCGGTTTCACTGGAAGCCGCATTCCATGCCATGAACCGGCTTTACCCGGAGCTGGCGCACGTCTGGACACGCTTCGCTTCATGGCCGATCCGGTCAAGCGGCACGCTGGGTGGCAATGTTGCGAACGGCTCCCCCATTGGCGATTCGATGCCCGCGCTGATTGCGATTGGCGCGGAAGTTGTGTTGCGTCGCGGCGAAGCGCAACGCACGATTGCGCTGGAAGCGCTCTATCTCGACTACAAAAAGCAGTCGCGCGAAGCGGGTGAATGGGTTGAAGCGATTGTTGTTCCCAATCGCTCGACGGCAGGCGTGTTTCAAATCGCGAGCTACAAGAATTCAAAGCGTAATGAGCAGGATATTTCCGCCGTATGCGCCGCGATTGCCGTGACGACCGAGCGCGGCGTGGTCATGCAATGTCGAATCGCTTTCGGCGGCATGGCAGGCACGCCGATGCGCGCGGCGCTGGCCGAGCAGGCGCTCACGGACAAGGCATGGAGCGAAACTACAGTTCGCGCCGCAATGGAGGCCCTGAGCAAAGACTATTCACCGATGACCGATATGCGCGCAAGCGCTGCCTATCGCATGCAGGTCGCGCAAAATCATCTGCTGCGTTTCTGGCTCGAATCTCAAGGTGAGACTGATGCGGTGAGGGTGTTTTGACATGAACGCGCCGCTTTTTTTAGCATCGAACCCCACGCAGCGTCAGATCGACGTGTTGCAACACGCGGTTGCCACTTCTACGCGGCACGAATCCGCGCATCTGCACGTCACCGGCGAGGCGATTTACACCGACGATATCGCGGCGCCGCGCGGTACGCTGTCCGCCGCGATTGGCTACGCACCTGCCGCCTACGCAGCGCTGAAATCTTTCGATTTGAGTGCGGTGGTCAAGGCGCCCGGCGTCATCGCTGTCTACACAGCGATTGACGTGCCGGGCGTCAACAACTACGGCGGCATCGTGCTCGACGATCCGATCCTCGCGACCGATCTGATTGAGTATCACGGGCAGCCCGTGTTCATGGTGGTGGCCGAGTCGCATCTGCTTGCACGCAAGGCGGCAAGGCTCGCCAAATACGATCTCGCAATCCGTACGCCAATCCTCTCGATTGATGATGCGCTAGCCGCAAAGAGCTACGTGCTCGATCCCGTGGTCACGGGCCGTGGCGACGCCGCGGCAGCACTCGCGCGCTCACCGCATCGCATCAGCGGCAAGACCGCGCATGGCGGTCAGGATCACTTCTACCTGGAAGGCATGGTCGCGATGGCGCATCCCGTTGAGGACGGTCAGATCGCAATTCATTGTTCGACACAACACCCGACCGAGGTGCAGCACATCGTCGCGCGCGCGATGGCGCTGCCTGACGCCAAAGTGCGCGTTGAGTGCCGTCGTATGGGTGGTGGTTTCGGTGGCAAGGAGTCGCAACCTGCGCTGTTCGCATCGCTCTGCGCGATTGCCGCTGCACGGCTCGGGCGCAGCGTGAAGATGCGGCTGGATCGCGATGACGACATGATCATCACCGGCAAGCGGCACCCGTTTCAGTTTGAATACGACATTGGTTTTGATGATGACGGACGCGTCATGGGCGCGGACTTGATGCTCGCGTCCGACTGCGGCTATTCGGCTGATTTGTCAGGCCCGGTGAACGCGCGCGCGATCTGCCACGTCGACAATGCGTACTACCTTGAGCACGTGCGCATCCGTAATTTCCCGTGCAAGACACACAAGGTTTCCAACACCGCGTTCCGTGGGTTTGGCGGACCGCAAGGCATGTTTGTGATTGAACATGTGATGGACGAAATTGCCCATGTGCTCGGCAAGGATCCGCTTGACGTGCGCAAACACAATTTATACGGCTTGACCGATAGGAACGAAACGCACTACGGGCAAGCGGTTGACGACAATATCCTGCATGACATCGTGCCGGAGCTTGAGCGTCGTGCCGACTACCGTACGCGCCGCGCCGCGCTGCGTGAACAGAACAAAACGAGTCGCATCATCAAGCACGGCATCGCGCTGACGCCCGTCAAATTTGGCATTTCCTTTAACGCCTCTCATCTGAATCAGGCGGGCGCGCTGGTCAATATTTATTCCGACGGTTCAGTGATCGTCAATCACGGCGGCACCGAGATGGGCCAGGGCTTGTTCACGAAGGTCGCGCAGGTGGTGGCCGAAGAATTGGGCATTGATATCAAGCGCATTCGGATGTCGACGACCGATACCAGCAAGGTACCGAATACCAGCGCGACAGCAGCCTCCAGTGGAAGCGATTTGAACGGCATGGCGGCGAAGGATGCGTGCCGCATCTTGCGTGTGCGACTCGCCGAGTTTGTCGGGCGCAAATGGGACGTTGATGCATCGGACATTCGCTTCGTGAACGATGGCATCGAATCGGGAACAGGCGGTGAAGCCAAGCGCTGGGCCTTCGCCGAGCTTGTGCATGATGCGTGGTTTGCCCGCGTGTCACTAAGCGCGCAAGGCTTCTACAAAACACCAAAAATTCACTGGAACCGCGATACGTTCAAGGGCCGTCCGTTCTATTACTTTGCGTACGGCGTGGCTTGTGCGCAGGTTGCCATTGACACGCTCACTGGCGAAATGAAAGTTGAGCGCGTCGACATCCTGCACGATGTTGGCAGCTCTTTGAATCCGGCGCTCGACAAAGGTCAGGTCGAAGGCGCATTCATTCAGGGCATGGGTTGGTTGACGGGCGAAGAACTGGTGTGGAACGGCAAAGGCGTGCTCGCTACGCATGCGCCCAGTACCTACAAAATCCCGACAGCGGCGGACATTCCCGAAGAATTTAACGTCTGGCTCGTCGAGAATTCACCGAATCGCGAAGACACGATTTATCGCAGTAAGGCAGTGGGCGAGCCGCCGCTCATGCTGGCCTTTGCGGTGCATCAGGCGATACGCGATGCCGTGAGTTCAGTCTCTGGCTACAAGGCTAGCGCCCAGATGGCTGCACCCGCGACTGCTGAGGCGATTTTGAATGCAGTGATGAAGGCGCAAGCGACGTGCTGACACCTGGCGCCCATCTGCTGGATTTTCTCGACCGTCGCGAGGCGGCAGTCTGGGTCTGCGTTACGCGCTCGGCAGGTTCGGTGCCGCGCGAAGCGGGCACCACGATGATTGTCACTGCTTCGCGCATCGTAGGCACTATCGGCGGCGGTCATCTCGAACTACGCTCGATCGAAGTCGCACGTGAAATGCTCAAGCTTGGCACGGCGACCGCGACACGCAGGCACTTTCCGCTCGGCCCCGTACTGGGTCAATGTTGCGGCGGATCCGTCGATGTTGCGTTCCTGCCGATTGCGGAAGTGCATCGCGATAGTTTGCAGCATCTTCTAGACGTTGAAGCACACGGTGGCACGTATCAAATCGAGCGGCAGCTCGATACGGGCGACACGCTGAATCTACCCATTCACTTTGACCCGTGGACGATCTGGGTATTTGGTGCCGGGCATGTCGGTGCGGCGCTGGTCACTGTGCTGTCGACCCTCCCGTGCCGCGTGATGTGGGTCGATTCGCGCGATGCAGCCTTCCCTGCGGTGCTGCCTGCTAATGTGCAGGTGATCGAATCCGACGAGCCGGCAACAGAAGCGCGCCGAATGCCCGCGGGGGCCGACGTGCTGGTACTCACCCATTCGCACGCACTCGATCTCGAAATTTGTCTTGAACTTTTGAAGCGCGATGATCTGGCCTATTGCGGCCTGATTGGCTCAGCGACGAAAGCGGCGATCTTTGGCAAGCGCTTCGCTGCGCGCGGATTTTCTGGCAGCGAGATTGCTCGTATTACCTGCCCGATTGGGCTGCCAACGCTCTCCAGCAAGCATCCCGGCGTTATCGCTGCGGGCGTAGCCGCCGACCTTGCAGAAAAACGCGAAAAAATAGAACGCCAACGAACGACTGAACAAGCCGCACGCAACAATGTCACGTAGTCACGAAACTCAAGGGGAACACAGGTGAGTCAAATCGACGACGGCACGCCGCTTCGGCTTGAGGTCAGACACGTCAGCAAACGATACCCAAGCGTCGTCGCCAACGACGACGTGAGTTTGCTCGTCGCGCCCGGAGAAATCCACGCGGTGCTCGGTGAGAACGGCGCGGGCAAATCGACGCTGATGAAAGTCATCTATGGTGCCGTGAAACCAGACAGCGGCGAGGTGTTGTTCAGCGGCAAACCGACGCACATTCGCAATCCACAGGAGGCGCGTGCGCTCGGCATCAGCATGGTGTTCCAGCATTTCTCGCTGTTCGAAACGGTGACGGTCGCCGAGAACATCTGGCTCGGTCTCGACAAGAGTTTCACGCTGGACGCAGTGCGACAGAAGGCCGCGCAGAAGGCGAAGGTTTACGGGCTGGACGTCGAAGTGGATCGACCCGTGCATTCGCTCTCGGTGGGTGAGCGGCAGCGCGTAGAGATCGTGCGCGCGCTGCTGACGGATCCCAAAGTGTTGATTCTCGACGAGCCGACTTCGGTTCTCACTCCACAGGCAGTGCGCGTGTTGTTCGTCACCTTGCGCAAGCTTGCCGCCGCCGGTTGCAGCATTCTCTACATCAGCCACAAGCTCGATGAAATTCGCGAGCTTTGCACCAATTGCACAGTATTGCGTGGAGGCAAAGTGACGGGACACGTTGATCCGCGTAACGAAAGCAATGCTTCGCTATCACGCCTGATGATTGGTGCCGAACCACCGACGCTTCAGCACCGCGAAGTCAATACCGGTGCCGTCGGTATGACTGTTCACGGCCTGTCGATCCAGGCGGAAGACCCGTTTGGTGTGACGCTTGACAACATTGCTTTTGAGGTGCGTGCTGGCGAGATCGTTGGCGTCGCGGGCGTTTCCGGCAATGGGCAACAAGAGTTGTTGGCCGCGCTTTCTGGTGAAAGTGTTCGCGCGCCGAGCGGCAGCATCAAGCTTTTCGGCAACGATATTGCAAAAAGGAATCCGCGCGTGCGTCGCGCAGGCGGTTTGCATTTCGTACCGGAAGAACGGTTGGGACGCGGCGCGGTGCCAACGATGTCTTTGGCGGCGAATACCCTGCTTTCGCGAGCGGCTGACGTGGTCGGAAAAGGCGTGCTCGGATGGGTTTCGCCCAGGGCGACAGCCAGCCTTGCGCGGGTGATCATCAAGGATTTCAACGTCAAGGCTGGCGGCCCGGACGCGGCGGCTAAAAGCCTGTCTGGCGGAAATTTGCAAAAGTTTATTGTGGGTCGCGAGATCGGTGCCAAGCCGAAAGTGCTGATCGTGGCGCAGCCGACCTGGGGCGTTGACGTCGGTGCAGCGGCGCAAATTCGCGGTGCGTTGCTCAAGTTGCGCGATGAAGGTTGTGCGCTGCTCGTCGTCAGTGAAGAGTTGGACGAGTTGTTCGAAATTTGTGATCGCATGCACGTGATCGCCAAGGGGCGGCTGTCGCCTTCGGTCAAGACGAGCGAAGCGACCGTCGAGAAGATCGGTGAATGGATGAGCGGATTGTGGGAGGTTGAACATGCGCTGTAGGAGCGGCTGTGCCGCGATTCGCCTTGACGTAGCAAAACGCAGGTCGCGGCAGAGCCGCTCCAACGGGGCGCTTCTATGCTAAAGCTCGAAGCGCGTCCACAGGCGTCAAAATTCTGGGGCATTGGCTCGCCGCTACTCGCGCTCGTGATCACCGTGATCATCGGCATCGCGATTTTCATGTTGATGGGCAAAGACCCGGTCAAGGGTCTGCTCGTTTTTTTCTGGGAGCCGATCAAATCGGGCTATGCGTTGTCCGAGTTGGCGGTTAAGGCGACCCCGCTTGCCATCATCGCGCTGGGCCTTGCGGTGTGTTTTCGCTCCAATGTGTGGAACATTGGTGCCGAAGGGCAGTTCGTCATTGGGGCGGTCACTGCGGGCGGGGTGGCACTGCTGGCTGAGCCGACGACCGGCCCATGGATCATTCCGTTGATTTTGCTGGCGGGCGTGCTCGGCGGGTTGCTGTGGGCAGCGATTGCCGCGCTGCTGCGCGACCGCTTCAATGCTAACGAAATTCTGGTCACACTGATGCTGGTTTACGTGGCTGACTTGGTGCTTTCGTATCTCGTGTACGGACCGTGGAAAGACCCGAACGGCTTTAACTTCCCGCAAACAAAAACCTTCGAAAAAGTCACGCAAATCCCCAAGTTGTTTGCCGAAACACGGATCAACATCGGTCTGTTGATGGCGATGTTTGGCGTGGCGGGCATGTGGATTTATATGTTCCGCACCTACGGCGGATTTCAGTTGCAGGTCGGCGGGCTGGCGCCGGCTGCTGCCCGATACGCTGGCTTTTCGTCACGTCGTGCGCTGTGGACGGCGCTGCTTGTTTCTGGCGGTGCGGCGGGGTTGGCGGGAGCGCTTGAAGTCGCCGGGCCCATTGGGCAGCTCACGCCTTACGTGCCTGCGGGCTATGGCTTTGCCGCCATCATCGTCGCTTTCGTTGGGCGCTTGAATCCAATCGGCATTGTTTTCTCAGCGGTTCTCATGAGTATGTTCTACATCGGCGGCGAGCTGGCGCAGTCGCGACTCGGCTTGCCGAAATCGCTGACCGGCGTGTTTCAGGGTTTGCTCCTATTTACCTTGCTCGCTTGCGACACTTTGATCGCGTATCGAATCGTCTGGCAGCCAGGCAACGTCAAGTCAGGGGCCAAGTAAATGGAACAGTACGCACTACTGATCGCCGCGACGCTCAACGCCGGAACGGTGATTGCCATAGCGGCGCTGGGCCTGTTGATTAACGAGCGCGCAGGCATCGTCAACCTTGGCGCGGAGGGCATGATGCTGTGCGCTGCAATTGCCGGATTTGCGGCGGTCGTCTACACCGGCAGCGACTGGGTCGGCTTCGGTGCGGGCATGTTGGCGGGCGGCGTGTTGGCCGCGATGTTTGGTTACCTTGTGATCTGGCTCAACACCAACCAGTTCGCAACCGGATTGGCGCTCACGCTGTTTGGCGCGGGTTTCTCGGCGTTCGCCGGGGTCAAGTATGTGCAGGAAAAGTTGCCCGAGCGCTCAAGCTTTTCCATCCCCGGTTTAGGCGACATCCCGCTGTTGGGCACGGCGCTGTTCAAACAGCATCCGATGGTTTATTTCGCGATGGCGCTCACGGCTTTCATCATCTGGTTCCTGTTCAAGACCCGTTCTGGACTGGTGGTGCGCTCCATCGGTGAATCGCCGGAGGCGGCGCACTCGCTGGGCTATCCGGTGCGGCGCATCCGGTTGGCAGCGGTGGTTGTCGGGGGCATGTTGTGCGGTCTGGCGGGCGCATACCTCTCGATCATTTACACGCCGCTTTGGGTCGAAGGGATGGTTTCTGGCAAGGGCTGGATCGCGCTGGCGCTGACCACGTTTGCGACTTGGCGACCACTGCGCGTGCTGTTTGGTGCGTACCTGTTTGGCGGCGTCACCATGTTGCAGTTTCATTTGCAGGGGCAAGGCGTGGAGATCGCCAGCCAGTTCCTGTCGATGACGCCCTACATCGCCACCATCGTGGTGCTGGCGCTCATCTCGCGGAATCCGGCGCTTATTCGCATTAACATGCCAGCTTCAATCGGCAAGCCGTTCTATCCTGGCTCATAGCACGAATCCTGCTTACGCTTTTCACTAACCTCAACCTTCAATCACATAGGGGATACGGAATGAACACGAAACGCACCCTGCTCACGGCAGGCATCAGCGCGGCACTTTTGGCCACGTTGGCCGGTTGTGGCGGCAAAAAAGAAGAGCCGAAAGCGGCGGCTCCTGTCGCAGCGCCCGCCGCCGCCGCACCAGCTAAAGTCGAGCCGCTCAAAGTTGCCTTTGCCTACGTCGGGCCAGTCGGCGACGGCGGCTGGACGTTTGCGCATGACAATGCGCGCAAAGCGGTGGAAAAAGAATTCGGCGAAAAAGTCGTCACCAGCTTCGTTGAAAAAGTGCCAGAGAGCGCAGACGCTGAGCGCGTATTCCGCGACCTCGCCGGTCAGGGTAACAAGGTCATTTTCGGCACCACGTTTGGCTACATGGAGCCGATGCTAAAAGTGTCACCCGACTTCAAGGACATTAAGTTCGAACACGCAACGGGCTACAAAACCGCCGAAAACATGCGCACCTACGATAGCCGCACCTATGAAGGTGCCTACATGGCGGGCGTAATCGCTGGCAAGATGACCAAAACCAACACGCTAGGCGTGGTCGGCTCGATTCCGATTCCTGAAGTGATCCGCAACATCAACAGCTTCACAATGGGCGCACAAAGCGTGAACCCAAAGATCAAGACCAAAGTGGTCTGGGTCAACGAATGGTTCAACCCGCCGAAAGAGACCGAAGCGGCAACCGCGCTCATCAACGGCGGTGCCGACGTGCTGATGCAGAACACCGATTCCCCCGCTGTTTTGAAAACGGCGCAGGAAAAAGGCAAGCGCGCGTTTGGCTGGGACAGCGACATGACGGCCTACGGCCCGAAAGCTCACCTCGGCTCGGCCATCATCAACTGGGCGCCGTACTACATCAAGGCGACCAAAGACGCGCTTGACGGCAAGTGGGCGACCGGTTCGTCATGGTGGGGCGTGAAAGAGGGCGCCATTGATATGGTGTCGATGGCTGAGGACGTTCCAGCTGAAACCAAAGCAAAGATTGAAGAAATCAAGGCAGGGCTTAAAGCAGGTACGTTCCATCCATGGACTGGTCCGATTGTCGACCAGGCCGGCAAAGAGCTTGTCGCCAAGGGCGCGACGGCGGACGACAAATTCTTAAGCGGCGTGAACTTCTACGTCAAAGGCGTGGAAGGGAAAGTACCGGGCGGCAAGTAGGCCGAAAAGTTCTGTCGAAGAACAGGCCGCCGCGTGAAAACTGCGGCGGCTTTTTTTATGACCGCGTTTGATTGAAAATTGTTTAATGACCACACTCCTGATCCGTAACGCGAACGCCATTGCCACCTTCGACGATGTCGGTCGCGAAATGCGCAATGCGTCGATCTTGATTCGCGATAACGTGATCGACGCGATCGGCCTCACAGCCGATTTGCCAAAGGAAGCAGACGAAATCATCAACGCGCAAAACTGCGTGGTCATTCCGGGTCTGATCAATACTCATCACCACATGTATCAAAGCCTCACGCGGACGATTCCCAGCGTGCAGGATGCCGAGCTTTTCACCTGGCTCAGGGGCCTGTACCCGATCTGGGCGCGCATGACGCCGGACATGGTGCACACCTCGGCGCTAACGGCGATGGCGGAGCTGCTGCTCTCGGGCTGCACGACGTCGAGCGACCATCTCTACCTGTATCCGAACGGCGCGAAGCTCGACGATACCATCGCCGCCGCGCAGCAAATCGGCATGCGCTTTCATGCCATGCGCGGCAGCATGAGCGTGGGCGAATCAGCCGGTGGTTTGCCGCCGGATTCGTTGGTGGAAAACGAAGACGTGATCCTCAAAGACTCACAGCGCGTGGTTGAACAATTTCACGATGCCAATCGTTATGCAATGATTCGTGTCGGCCTCGCGCCGTGCTCGCCGTTTTCGGTGAGTCAGGACTTGATGCGCGAATCGGCAACGCTTGCCCGCTCGTTAAAAGGTCAAGGCGTGCGCCTGCATACGCACCTCGCAGAGAACGATCACGACATCGCCTACTCGCGCGAAAAATTCAACAAAACACCGACCGAATACGCAGAAGACTTGGGCTGGTTGGGCGACGATGTGTGGCATGCGCACTGCGTCAAGCTCGACGCGCACGGCATCGCACGGTTTGCCGCAACCGGCACTGGCATCGCGCACTGTCCATGCAGCAATATGCGGCTGGCCAGCGGCATTGCCCCGATCCGCAAGCTCATCGACAGCGGCGTCCGCGTCGGCATCGGCGTTGACGGCTGTGCCAGCAATGACGGCGCGCACCTGATTGCAGAGGCGCGGCAGGCCATGCTGCTCGCCCGAGTCGGTCGTTCACTGCAAGCTTTCGGCTGCGACAACGGTAGCCGCGAACTCTCAGCGCGCGACGCTCTGCGGCTCGCGACGCGTGGTGGTGCCAGCGTGCTTGGCCGTGACGACATTGGCACCATTGCTCCCGGCATGGCCGCCGATCTCGCGCTGTTCCGCACCGATACGCTGGCGATGGCGGGCGGTGCGGTGCATGACCCGGTTGCCGCACTCATGTTCTGCGCCAGCCCGCAGGCCGAGTACACCATCGTCAATGGCCGCATTGTGGTGCGCGAGGGGCAGCTGACAACGATAGAACTGGGGCCGCTTATTGAGCGCCACAACGGGATGGCGATGCGACTGATCGGCTAGTCAAGCCTCGACTGTACTACCCCGCCCAATCCATCGGCAGCGGCGATAGCGGCTTGATTTCCTCCATGCAAATCATCGAATGCGTGCTCGCGACACCCGGCACTTGCAGCAATTTGTCTGTGAGAAATGCTGACAGCCCGAGCAGGTCCGGTGCGACCACGCGCAGCATGTAGTCGAACTCGCCGGACACTGTGTAGCACTCGACAATCTCCGGAAATTTTGCGAGATCGGGCTCCAGTTGGCGCACGCGTTTTGACTGCGAGCGATCAATGGTGAGGCTCACAAACGCCATCACGCCGAGGCCGATTTTGGTTGACTCCACGAGCGCCGTGTAACCGCGAATCACGCCACGTTCCTCCAGCGCACGCACCCGGCGCAGACATTGCGGCGCGGACAGGTGCACAGCGTCGGCCAGTTCGACGTTGGTTGCGCGACCGTCTTTTTGCAGTGCCGAGACCAGTTTTTGATCGAATTTATCGAGTGAAACCGCCGCTGCGCTCATGATTCGCCATTTGTATGCAAGAAACCTGCATGATAGTCCGAATGCGTACACGATGTTGCAACCAAAATGCATCGATTTGCTGGCATCATCTCTTCATCAGCCCGGCACGGGCACACCCAGAGCTGCCGCCGCAGACATCATCATGTTCGATCTCAGAAAAACGCTCACTCAAACCGCAACGCCCGCCGTCTCCGCCCGTGCGCTGGAAGACCGTTACGGCGCGAAAAACTATCACCCGCTGCCCGCTGAATTGACGCGTGGCGAAGGCTCGTATTTGTGGGACACCGAAGGTCGTCGCTACATTGACATGATGGCCGCCTATTCGGCTGTGAGCTTCGGGCACGCCAACGCTGAATTGCTCGAAGTGCTTACTCGTCAAGCATCTCGCCTCGCCGTCACGTCGCGCGCGTTCTACACCGATCAACTCGGGCCGTTTGCTGAGGCCGTGTGCAGGATCACTGGCCTCGACCGCATGCTGCCCATGAACACAGGCGCAGAAGCTGTGGAAACCGCCATCAAAGCCGCGCGCAAATGGGGCCACAAGGTAAAGGGCATTCCGGCAAACGAGGCAGAGATCATCGTCGCGGCGGGCAACTTCGCGGGCCGCACGACGACCGTCATCAGCTTCTCGTCGGAAGCGCAATACAGGGACGGTTTCGGGCCGTTCACGCCGGGCTTCGTCGCGGTGCCATTCGGCGATGCCGATGCGCTGGAAAAAGCGATCACAGCGAACACTGCGGCCTTCCTGGTAGAGCCAGTGCAAGGCGAAGCGGGCATCATCGTGCCGCCCGCAGGCTATCTCAAGCGCGCGCGCGAAATCTGCACGCGTCACAATGTTCTGCTCATTTGTGACGAGGTGCAGACGGGCATGGGTCGCACCGGGCGCAACTTTGGTTTCGAGCACGACGGCATTAAGCCGGACGCGATCACGTTGGGCAAAGCGCTCGGCGGCGGACTGCTGCCAGTGTCTGCGTTTGTAGCGACGGAAGCGGTCATGGCAGTGTTCAACCCCGGCGATCATGGCAGCACGTTCGGCGGTAATCCACTCGCCTGCGCCGTGGGGCTCGCGTCAGTGAACATACTGCAACGGGACAAGCTTGCCGAGCGTGCAAAAGCGACCGGCGAATACCTGATCAAACGCTTGCAGCGTTTCGATCATCCGGCGATCAAAGCGGTGCGCGGGCGTGGCCTTTTTATTGGCATGGAGCTCGATCCGAAAGTGGTCACCGCGCGTGCATTCTGCGAGGCGATGTTGCGTCGCGGCGTACTGTCGAAGGACACGCATCACACGGTCGTGCGCTTCGCGCCGCCACTCAACATTTCGCGCGACACAATTGATCAGGCGCTGACTGTGATTGAGACGACACTGGATGAGTTTTCGATGGCATCGGTACTCGTGGCCTGACGCCGCCGCCCCGGCAAGGGCCAGCCGTTCGTTCCGGAAATCCCGCGCTTGGTCGCATGCGAACGAATCCGTGGTGACGCAAAGCGCGGTTAGCACTATAGTTCGCCGTTAAACACAGCTTGTCAGGCTACAGCTTTTCTCTGCATACTCGACTGAACGGGGGCTCACTGCTAATTTTTCGAGAAGTCGATTTATGGTGTAAATCGCCTCTAGCCCAAGTAAAAACGTCGTTTCATGAAAAAGCTGATTCCTAAAAACTCTAGGATTTTCATGGATTTTCGTCTTCGCTCACTGCAACTAGCGCTCATCACCAGCGGCGCATTCGGCCTCGCTTCGTGCGCCACGGTCGCGCCTTCGGCCACCGAAGCTCCGACCAAAGCCGCGGCCGCGGCCGCCGCCACGGATGTTGCCGCTGCGGCGACCAAAACCGCGGCCGGCATCACCGACCCCAAATCGGCTGAAGGTGCCCAAGCGGTTGCCGCCTCCGCTCGCGCCAGCGCTGCCACCGCCGTCGCTGCAGCCGCTGCCGGTGGCCCGCCCGCGCCCAAACCGTTTGCCGACATTATCAAGGACGCGAAGGAAGAGAAGGGCTACTTCACGACCTGGCGCAAGGACGACAAGGTCTGGATCGAGATCCCCGAGGCGATGTGGGAGCGGCCGTTTTTCTTCTCGGTGAATGTGACCCATTCGATTGGTGACGCGGGTTTGTACGGCAACCAGATGGGCGGATTTTTAGCCGCAGGTCGTGGTCAGTATTTCGCAAGCTTCAAAAAATTTAGCCCGCAAGGCGTGCAGTTGATCGCGCGAAATGTGTCGTACACGGCAGCGAAAGATGCGCCGATTCGGCACGCACTTGAGCGTTCGTTTTCCGACAGCTTGATCGCCAGCGCGGTGCTTGCCAGCGCGCCGCATCCCGAGCGCAAAAGCGTACTCGTTGAAGCGAACGCGCTATTCATCAATGACTTCCCGATGGCCGCGCAACAACTGGAGCAGACGTTCCGACAGCCCTATGCGTTCGACGCAAAAAATTCGAGCATTGATCGGGCAAAAAACAGCGAGACGGAGACTGGCTTCCACGTGCGCAGTCACTACCAGTTAAATCGCGTGGCATTGCCGCCACCGATGCCGAATCCGTCGGCACCGCCGCCGCGCGTGCCGAGCACTTTGCCCGACGTGCGCTCGCTGTTCATGGGCTTTTATTACGGTTTCTCGAAGCTGCCGGAGCCGATGCGTCCGCGCGTTGCCGATCCGCGCATCGGTTACTTCACAACCAACGTGAGCGACTTCACCAATCCCGACAAACGCGAGCAAAAAACACGCTACATCAACCGCTGGCGGTTGGAGAAAAAAGACCCGAGCGCAGCGTTGAGTGACCCGAAAGAACCCATCACTTACTGGCTCGACAAGAACATCCCGACGGCGTATCGTAGGGCCGTCACCGATGGCATTCTTGAGTGGAATAAAGCCTACGAAAAAATCGGCTTCAAGAACGCCGTGGTCGTCAAGCAACAGGAAGACGGTGAGGATTTCGACACCTCCGCTACCCGTTTCGCCTCGATCCGCTGGGTGGCAGGCAACGGCATCCGGTTCGGCGCACGTGGCCCGAGCAAAACCGATCCGCGCACCGGAGAAATTCTCGATGCTGATATTGAGATGAACGAGGAAATCACGCGGCTTTACAGCGGTCGTGTGGCCGAAGATCCGCCGCGCCCGATCGGTGCCATGGGTGCCGGGTTGTTCCGCAATTCTGGCGAGCTTTGCACTTACGCCGATAGCAAATTGACCGAAGCCGCGTTCGCGCTCGATCTGCTGGTAGCGCGCGGTGATTTTGAATACGGTTCTCCGAAGGCTGAGGCCTGGATCATGGATGCGATCAAGGACATCACGGCGCACGAAGTGGGCCACACGCTCGGCCTGCGTCACAACTTTAAAGGTTCCACTTCGATCACGCCGGAGCAATTGCGCGATCCGAGGTTCGGTGCGGAAGTGGGTGTTTCGTCGTCGGTGATGGACTACAACGCGCTCAACATCGCCACCCTTGGCGAGCGTCAGGGTCAGTATTCGATGATCACCGTCGGCACCTATGACATCTGGGCGGTTGAGTACGGTTACAAGGAAACGACGCCGGAGACCGAACAGACTGAACTCGCCAAAACGATGTCGCGCGCCACTGAGCCCGCGCTCGCGTACGCAACTGACGAGGACGCAGGCTTCGGAGGCATCGTTGAAGGCATCGATCCCGAGGTGAACCGCAGCGATTTGTCGAGCGATCCACTGGGGTTTTACGAGAAGCGTTTTATAGTGATTCGCGAGTTGTGGGATCGCGTGCAAACGCGTGAATTGCCTGTCGGCACCAAGTACGAGCAACTGCGCCGCAACTTCGAACGCGGCTTCCGGTTGATGGGTGACGTGAGTGAATTGGCCGCGAAATATGTGGGCGGTGTCGCTGTGCTGCGCGACGTTTCTGGCACCGGTCGGCAACCGCTGACACCGACCGACGCAGGCAAGCAGCGCCGCGCGCTTGATCTGCTCACCCGCAATCTGTTTACCGTTGATTCGTTCAAATTCAAGCCGGAATTTCTGGGTAAGCTGACACCGGATTTTGACGCCCGTTGGGATCAGGTGTCCGATGACGATATCGGCGTTCCGGTTGTGGGTGCGATTGATTCGTCAGTCGCAGGGCGGGTGTTTGCCATTCAGAAAACTACGCTTAATCAACTGATGCGCGACAGCGTGGCGGCACGCGTACTCGATGCGCCGGAAAAAATGAGCGACGGCAGCAAAGCGCTTAGCCTTCCCGAGCTCTACAGCACGCTGCAAAGGGCGATCTGGAGCGAACTGAACACCGGAGCACCCATCAACCTGATGCGGCGCAATCTGCAACGTGAGCATGTGCGTTTGTTGACGGAAGCGGTGGCGCGACCGAGCCCACGTGCGCCTGCCGATGCGCGTAGTTTGCAGCGTGAATACGCTTCCGAATTACTTGCGTCACTGCGCAAAGCAGCGGTGAAATCGGGTAACGATATTCAGATGCGCGCGCACCTGAACGAATCGATAGCGATGCTCGACGGCGCATTGAAAGCGCAGATTGCGAAAGTGCTGGGTTAGGTATTTGTAGGGCGGAACGCACCGCAGTTCCTGCGAACGCGTTGGAGTCAAGCGCTTCATTCGAAGTGCCGCTGGCGGTGGCAGGAAGCGGAACCGCGAGCGTTCCGCTCGACTCGACGTCAAAGCGGTTCCCTAGATGCCAAAATGCTCGCATGCACCGTATTAATCGACTCCTCCTTTCGCTTGCGTTTCTGAGTGCAACCTCCGTTGCCGCTCAGCCAATCGCCACCGTCGCCGCGCCCCCTGCCGCGCTGTTCGCCAAACTTTGCGCGAACAGCGCTGACCCCGGCGATTGCGGCAAGAAGATCGAAGCCGAGCAAATCAAACGCGCCGGGGCCGTCGTTAAGCGCGACGGCAATTTGCTCGCCGTGACCGTGCCTGGCGAACCGCCGTTTTTGTTTGAAGACAAGTCCGGCGAAGCGGGCCCAAGCGTGAGTTTCTTCGCATATCACGCGCCGTCCGATGCGGTCGTGCTCTACCGTGCGCGAGCTGACAAACTGGATTTCGTGCTTGTGCACCGCGCAACAACGACTGTGACTGACTTGCCGAATGAGCCGTTTTTCAACAGTGATGGTCGCTTTTTTGTGACGGTGGATTTCTGCAAAGACGATTGCGAAAACCGGCTCGCTGTCTGGCGTTTCGAGCGTCGCGGCCCTGCGCGTGAACGCGTATTTGCGCCACGCTTGCCGTGGACGGACGCGGGCGTGAGCTGGGGCTCGCCGCGTCGTCTTGTGATTGACTACACCGAGGATGGCAAGAATGCATCAATGAATCTTGACATGAACGATCCCCGCTGGACGGTGCTGCTGCCGTGAATGAGGCCATGACCGAGACCGTGGAAGCTGCGACCGACACGTCGCGCCATCGCCCCATCCGCAGTTTCGTCGTGCGCGCCGGACGCATGTCGCCGAAACAAGCGCGCGGGCTGACGCTTGGCATGGCGCGCCACGGCGTTGCGTACGCGCTGGAGTTGCTTGATTTTTCAAAGACGTTTTCACGCAGTGCTCCGACTGTGCTCGAAATCGGTTTCGGCATGGGTGCCACCACGGCGGAGATCGCCGCCGCGCATCCCGACATCAATTACCTGGCGGTTGAAGTGCATCCACCGGGTGTCGGCAGCTTGTGCAATCTGCTCGACGATCAATCGCTCCTGAATGTGAAAATCATTCAGCACGACGCTGTTGAAGTGCTCAATCACATGATCGCGCCGGGATCGCTGGCAGGCATTCACATCTACTTCCCTGACCCGTGGCACAAGGCGCGTCACAACAAACGTCGTCTCGTGCATCCCGCATTGGTTGCGTTGCTCGCCTCGCGCCTCGTGCCTGATGGTTATTTGCATCTGGCAACCGATTGGGTGCCCTATGCCGCGCACATGCTTGAGGTTCTGTCCGCCGAACCTGCGCTTAAAAATTCCAGCATTGATTACTCGCTGCGCCCATCATGGCGACCTGAAACCAGGTTCGAGCAACGCGGTTTAAAGCTGGGTCACGAAGTGCGTGATTTGCTGTTTAGCAAGCGGGGTTTGGGGGCAATATCGCTCACTTAGCTGTAGGCGCGACCGGGGTCGCGCTATCAAAATCGACGATTCAGCGCTTATTAACAAGTCAATTAAATACCTGATTAGTTACATGCCTCAGAAAGCAAAATGTCATCCTGAGCGTCGCGAAGGATCAGTATGCCCACAGATGTGATCACCACGAGCTTTTGCGCATGCCACCAGATGTTTCGACTCGCTCAACATGACAGCGTGGGCGTCAGGGCTGCGGTCTGACGCACGTAACTAGTCAGGTTATTTTTTCATCGTGGAGCAATGTGTGATGCTCACAACCTGAAAAGTCAGAGAATCTCGAACGCCCGCCCATCCGGCAAGCGATAACGAGAAAAGTCACGTTCGTCCATAGTCATGATCCGATTGACGCCCGTGTCCGTCGCGAGCCATACGAGCGACGCATCGGCGAAGTCCATCTCGGAGCGCGGTGGTTCCGTGTATTTGCGCATCAACTCGACCATCGCCTCCACTGATTCCTGAGCAAACGGAAACACGCTGATCGCGCCAGCCGCCACCCAGCGCAGCATGGCGTAACGTTGCGGCGGATCGAGCAAATAGCTGGCCTCAACGACACACGGCCAAGTCGTAGCGAGTGACCACAGCTCGTCAGCGGCGAGCTTGAACAGCCCTTGATAGCGTTTTCCTTGCGGCTGATTTGCTCCAAAGGCCGCGACGAGCGGCCCCGCATCAACCAGCGCCGCCGACACCGTGCTTACCCTTCAGCTTTTGCTTGATGGCATCCCTTGCGGCGCCCGTTTCGTAAGGCGCTTCTTTTGAGGCGTCATTGGCGTCTTTGAAAGCACCGGCGTTGTATACCGCTCGCTCTTCTTCGACCTTAAAAGCCATCATCAGGTCATAGGGATTGCGCCGACCTAGCGCTCGCTCGACCGCCTCAATCACAAATTGCGACTTGGTCACGCCCTTGCGTTTGGCGACAAGCTCAAGCTCGCGCTCAAGCAGCGGATCCATGCGAACTGAGATTGTCATAGCCACTCCCGATTTGTAACACGGGATTACTGTAACACAATCACACCTACCCCACACTGACGCTTAAACCGTAGCCCTCGCACAAGAGACATGCCTGAGATTTACTTCGCGCTACGACGAAACACTCTGCAGAGCACATGCGACCCGTTCACCGACCGTGAAGCACGGGTAAGCAATCGCAACTATCGAGCTCGCCCGCACCACTGGCCAGTACGGCAATTCGAATGTGTACCCTCTATAAACATCAGTCATCGAAAGAAAAGATTTGATGCGTACTTCTGGCGGAAACAATGGCCGATCGAGATGTTGCGTGCCGACGAGGAATTCAACGCTTTCCTCGCGAACGCGAGCGCGTGCGAACGGTAAGTCAAGTTCATCGGAGAAGACATACTTTGACCGGCTAAAAATCTTCCGTAGCGTCGAGGCGTCAACCTTTTGCACGCCGTCGCGATCTGGTTTAGAGCCTAGCTTCTCGGCAGCTCCGAGCATTGAGTCCCGCACCAGCCGTTCTGCCCAGAAAATTCCGCACGCCACGACAGAAATCACGCGGTTGTAAGACCATGCGCCGCGATTAGGATGTACGTGCGGATGCGGCCCAAATTTAAGCAAGTTGCTGCAAGCGGCGATGTAATTGCCCGAAACAATCCCGGACTCTGAAGCATCGTAGTGGAGAGGCAGAATCTCGGCTGCGCCATGTTTGAGCGCGCCGGTGCATCGGCTCAACGGATTCCAAAGTGGCTCAACCAGCTTAGCGATATCGCGTTTAGGGCGCTTTGATCCCGCAGCGAGTGGGAGGTACGAATTGTGAATCTTTTTAATAATCTCTAAATGCGCTGTAACTTGCTCCAACCAAATTCGCGTAACGCGCGCCAAACCTTCACCTGCGCTTGAACCCACCGGATTTAGTTGAAGGGCATCGCTCTCATAAGAGTCAATTGCAGAAAGTAGTTCGTCGAATGCTTTCCACATTCCCTGCCATGTTTTTGCATGTACGGCTGCGGGATGTGCCCCAAGGAATTGATCCAACTTAAATTCGTCAGGCGCACGATTCCATAGAAGCTGCGACAGCGGAGATAACACTTTGCCAGAACGTAGAGGTAGCTTGAACGCACAAATAAAGTCGCACCAAGGATTTGGCGCGGAATTAATCTTCCTTCCGACGGGCATTGAGCGTCAATTTGCCGCTACGCGGCGCGACTAATTTGCTGCGTTGCAATCCCAATAACTACTTTCGCCGAATCAAACTCCGCCTTGAGCGTCGCCTCTTTCGCCTTAGCCGCCTTGAGATGCCGCTCCTTAACATGCCCATAGCCACGAATATCTTCCGGGATTTGCGCGAGTTGCACCGCAAGCGAATGATTGTGCGGCGCAAGTTTGGCGACGATTTCTTCGATCAGGCGGCGATAGTCAACTTTTAGCTGCTGCTCCATTCGACGCTCGGCGGTATGTTTGAAAATATCGAGCGCGGTGCCACGCAGGCCTTTGCGAGAGGCAAGGAAGCGGAATGCGCTCATCATCCAAGGGCCAAATTGACGTTTCTTTAGTTCGCCAGTGACTGGGTCTTTCTTTGAGAAGATCGGTGGGGCTAGGTGGAAGTTCAGCTTGTAGTCGCCTTCAAACTGACCGGCGATGCGCTTCTCGAAGTCGCCGTTGCTGTGCAGGCGCGCGACTTCGAATTCGTCTTTTACGGCTAGCAGTTTGAAGTAGTAACGGGCGACGGCCTCAGTTAGCGCTGTCTTGCCGGGTAATTTCGCGATTTCGGCTTGACGGACAAACGCTACGAAATCGCTGTAGGTTTTTGCGTAGTTTGCGTTCTGATAATCGGTGAGGAATTGAACGCGGCGAGAGATAGTTTCTTCCAGCGATTCGCTGAGTTTCATCGACACTGGGGCCGCGATTTTTGGCGTGGCGATTTCTTCTACGCGCTTCAAATCAACAGCTGCCCGACGGCCCCACAGGAACGCATTTTTGTTCATCGGCACGGCAGCGCCGTTGAGTTCAATCGCGCGCAGAATGGTGGCTTCGAGCAACGGAATGAAGCCCTTTTGCCATGCGTAACCAAGCACAAAAAGATTGGTGGCAATCGAGTCACCCATCAGGCGCGTCGCCACCTT
>JAYVPF010000350.1:0-11600 GCA_043757535.1 Burkholderiales bacterium | reverse complement strand
TCAGGTGACATGCAATGATTTCAATGACTTGCATCCGCCCTTGCATGCCACCTGATCCTTCGCCATGCTCAGGATGACATTAATCAGCGTTTCCCTAGCGGAAGTAGCGCCGCGAATTGCGCCTTCGGCGGTCGTTAGCCGCGGCGCTTGCCGTCAACACTCCACGCACCCGCGCCCCACGCCGCGACCGTGAGCAACCCGCCGACGATGGCGATATTCTTCATGAACATGAGCTTTTGCGCCATTTGCCCGGCCTCCGGCAGCGTCCAGTAGTTGTGAAAAATGAATGACGCGACCAGCGTGAAGATCGCGAGCGCTAAGGCCGCCCACTTCGTACACCAGCCAAGAATAAGCGCGAGCCCGGCGCCCACTTCCAAAATGATGGTGAGCGCGGCCACGATGTCAGGCATCGGCAAGCCTTTTGACGCGATGTACCCGGAGGTTCCGGCAAAAGCGCCAATTTTGCTAATGCCTGCGAGCAAAAACATCTGGCCGATCAGAATCCGGCCGATCAGCGTAAACGGGTTCTGCAGCGAGTTGAGCATGGCGGGTTCCCCTGAAGTTGAAATTGAAATTGAACGAACGAACTGCGATTTACACCAACGCGGCAAACACCGCCGCCGTAATCGTGTCGACATTGCCGACGCCGTCCACGCGTTTGCATTGCGGCGCACCGACCGCGCCCGCTTTTGCAAGATCGGCGTAGTAGCCGAGCAGTACTTCGGTCTGATCGTGATAAACCTTCAGTCGATAGTTGACGGTCTCTTCCTTGTCATCATCGCGCTGAATCAAGTCTTCACCCGTCACGTCATCCTTGCCCGCAACCTTCGGCGGGTTGTGCGTGACGTGATAAACGCGGCCCGAGGCCACGTGTACTCGACGACCGCTCATGCGATCCACAATGGCCGAGTCCGGAACCGAGATTTCCAGCACGTAATCGAGCGCAACGTCTGCGTCCTTCATCGCCTCCGCTTGCGGGATCGTGCGTGGAAAGCCATCAAACAGATAGCCGTTTTTGCAGTCAGGCTGCGTCAGACGCTCCTTCACCAAACCGATGATGATGTCGTCGCTAACCAGAGCGCCGGAATCCATCACTTTTTTCGCCGCTATGCCGAGCGCTGTGCCCGCTTTCACGGCCGAGCGCAGCATGTCTCCCGTCGAGATCTGCGGAATACCAAATTTTTCGCAAATAAACTTCGCTTGCGTGCCTTTGCCCGCCCCCGGGGCACCGAGAAGTATGAGTCGCATGTGCTCGTTTCTTAGAAGTGTGGATGTGTTGGCCGAAATTCTTTCGCACGATTATCGCCTGCGTAGTCTTGCGACGCGCTTACGTGGTGCGTTCTCGTCGTAAACTTGGATATCAGCTTATTTCTGAACTCCTTATTTCATCAGGGCTATATCAGGTTTAATCCATAAGTCGATAACGTCGATTTATCGACTTCAGCCAATACACCGTGGTGCTTCCAGGACTAAGTCGTTGACCGCAATCGCGGATGAATCAGCGCCCGATACAGCGGCGGAATCAGTGCGACGACGAGCATACCAGCGTAACTCAACGGCAATTGCGGCGCTTCGGCGTGACTGTTCAACGCACCAAATGCGCGCCCGCCGTGAGCGTGGTGATCGCTGTGGCGTTGCAGATTGATCAGGAGCGCGTTGGTCAGCCAACCGGCGTAATCCCACGAATGCTCATAGCGGACGGGCGTGAGCTTGCCCTTGGCATCGCGCGTGCGCACAAGACCATAGTGTTCGATGTAATCCACCAGTTCCAGCTCGATGATGGCCACGAGGCTGGCAACTCCGAACACGATGACCCCGGCTGCACCCGCGAAAGCGAACGCGGCCACAGCCGTCGCAATCGATAGCAACGTCCAGTGCAATACCTCGTTGCACAACATCACCGCCAAGCCCTTTGAACCCGCTCTGGCGAGCCGTTCCCGCTCCAGTCGCCATCCGTGCACATAAGTCCCGAAAATCGCGCGTGGCACGAACGAATACGCGGTCTCGTTCAGCCGCGCCGTCGCCGGATCGTCCGCCGTGCCGACACGCAGGTGATGCCCGCGCACATGCTCCACTTTGAACACGCCGTAGCAAACGCTCGCCAGCAACAAGCCGCCAAGGAATCGCTCCGCCTTGTTGTTGCGATGGATCAGCTCATGCCCCACATTAATCGCCAGCACCCCGCCGACCATACCGAGCGACAGCACAAAACCCACGATATGAATCGCCGGAAGCGCCATCACACGCGGCACCAACGTGACCGCCCAGGCCAGCGTCAGCAGCCAGATCAGCGCGCAAATCCATGGAATCACCCGCAGCATCGGGTCATCGATCAAGCGCTTTTGTTCATCCGCCGAAAACCACGTAATCACCTTGCCGCAGAGCAGATCAAGGAGCGGCACGATGATATAGATCACCGCCAGCGGCCACCACATCCACGCGCCCTGTTCCGGCGCTCCAAGCGCTTTCGTCGCGCCGTGCCACAAGGAGAGCGCCGTCGTGGGTGCGAGCCAGAAGGAGAAGCGGTAGAGCTGAAATTGGAGCGCGTTCATCGGACACTATGCTAGGCCCGAATTGCCAGGGCGGTCACGCATCTGTGCGCAGTTGGGCGCAAATAGCACGCCCAACATGTTCGAGTGAGGCCACATCGGCGCGACGTCGCTCCACGCAAGCGCTATTCGGTTCCATCAACATTTGCAGAGACGCAGAATACCGGACCTTCGCCTGACCAACCGCGGGTCGTCATCAGCGCATAGCGACTTGCCGCAACGGTGTAGCGATGATTTCCGTCGTTCTGCACCGCTCGATTATTGAACGACCGATAAACAGGATAAGGCGCCGTTGAAGGGCAGACACCGGCAGCGCTGGGTTGCGCGGCCGCGAAGTCTTCGCCTTCGTAGACAAACATCGGATTACCGGTACTTCGTACCAGATTGCAATCGCTGGGCAGCCCATAAAAATGGGAGTTTGGCCCTCCCTTGTCCAGCGGCAAATAGAAACGACAGACCGCCTGCTGTCCGGTCGGAACCGTCGTAGCCGGATAAGCAGCAAATTTGGCGCCGGTTCGGCGGTAGACGGTCGGAAAACTGTCAAGCAGCGACTGTTCGGCTGAGCGCCCAGTGATGAAGTATTTGTTGAGTGCGATGATGTAGAACTCGGTCACCCAAATTTGTCCAACGGCAAGGCTTCCGTTGCTCACCGGCGCGGGCGCAGGAGCAGCGAGCGGCGGCGGTGGCGAGGCCGGCGGGTTGCCGATACTGCACTGCACGGCAACGCCCGAATCGCAGTCAATTTGCGCAAACGCGGCGGACGAATCAAACACCCACGAGATGGTGTCGTGGCTCCAGCGGCCCGCATAAAAACCGTATCCCAGGCTCGGACAAGTGGTCGATCCGGGATACGTGCGGGTGTTACCGAGTCCGGTTAGAACCGATGCAACGCTCGGGCGAACGTACTGAAAGCAAAACGGAAAAGTATTGAGATCGGCGACGATGGTCAGATAACCATTGTCGGCGGGGGCCGGTGCGGGGGCAGGCCCCGGAGGAGTCGGTGCGGCACAAGCCTCGACAAAGCCCGAACTGCACAGTATTTGTGCTGAACTGGCAGAATTAGAATAGACGGGCACTGTGCGGCTGCTACCGGTCAAATAGCCGACAAAAATGCTCATGCCAAGGCTCGCACAACTAGTGGCACTGGTGTACTGACGCCAGAAACCTGGCTGCGCGGCGATCAGCTGCTGAGCCGCCGAAGACGGATAATTTTGATAGCACTGAGCCCCGCTGTCTGAAATGATCGTCACGACGCTTGGGATTGGCGTCGGCGCGGGTGGTGGTGGCGGAGGTGCTGGCGACGGCGGGGTCGATCCAAACGTCTGAGAGTTGATTGTGATCGAAGCAACAGTGCAGTAGTTGTCGGCGACCGGGCTTGAACAGCCCGAAGAGCTGTACTCGAACAGCGCCACAACCATTGCATACGTCCCGTTCGGTGGATCGCCGAGGTAGGCACCGGAGACGCTTCCCGTCAGGTAGCTACTCGGCCGTACGGGGCCGAACGTGGCGCTCTCGAAGAGCTTATAACCGGTGAATGTGGCTGGGCCCGAAACCGGGGCACTGGTCGCGATCAGCCGCAACTTGAGTGAGCCACTGGTCGTATTGCTGGTATCGTTGTTGATACGATCAAACGTAATGGTGGTCTGACCACTTGCGACTGCATATCGGATATTTCCCGAAAAACTCATCGCAGTATTAGCCTTTTGCTGATCTGCGCGAGTCGTTGCTTCAAAGCTTCGCACGTCGACGCCGGGCCGCGCGGATTCCGGCGCGTTGGCCGGATCTAACTCACCACTCAGCGTGCCATCGCCCGCGACAAATAGGTTTGCCAGAGCTGTGTCGCTGTTCGTCCCGATGCTAGCGACTTCGGCGGCATTGACGCTTAGCGCAAATGCATGCTGCGCAGCGGCACCTGCATGCCTAAGTAGCGCGACGTCGCCGGTGAGGGCAGACGGCGAGGGGGTGACTGGCGGCGGCGGAATTGCAAGAGCAGCGCCGCTGGCGTGCGCCGCCAATGCCATGGATATGGACATAACAATTGTTGTGTGTTTAAACGTGTGCATGTTGCGCTCCCGACCGGTCATGCCCGGTGCAATCACGCAGGGCACCATGCCCCGCGATGAAGCGATAGTGCGCCTTGTTATGACTGCAAACAACTACGCACTCAAGTAGGAGAGCGCAACCCGAAGTCGGCATTTTTTGCAGCATCAACGATGGGCTAATGCCACAACCCTGCGCCCTGGCAACGTTTTTATGGAGACTCGCGAGGCTCGCCAACAACTCTACAGCAGCCGCAGAGTCGACACCACAATATCCGCATTCTGTGCCAGGGGCGTAAGCGCATGATCGGCCAAAACAAGCGCCAGCAGAGCCGCATTAATCAGTGTCACCCGAACGACCACGCAATGGCCATGACAACCATGTGTGTCGGTCGTCACAGCATTGCCAGCATTGTCAATCGTCGCGCGATCCAGACGCATACTGGACGTCGGCTTAATCGCAATGTTCACCGTGATCGGCTGCGCAGTGGAGATTCCGCCGAGCACGCCACCACATCCATGCGCCCTAATCCGGGTGCTCAAACGCTTTCGTCGTGCCTCGCCACATAGAGAGCGACATCGTGGATGCAAGCCAGAAAGCGAAGCGGTAGAGCTGAAACTTCACGGCGTTCATCAACGAATTGTCTCGCAAAACTTACTGTGCCTGCTTAAGCGTCCGGAGTCCCGGTGTCTGGTTGACCGCAGTCGATCTCGGCGCGGGCGACCGCAGCAAGCGCCTGATACTTCGCGCGAAAAGCATCGAGGTTTTCTTCCTCAAGCTCCTCCAAATCCAGAAGCGCATTGTGCGCGCCTCGGGTCACACGGATCAATTCATCAAGCTTGATTTGAATCGCCTACGTGTCCCGGTTCTGCGTGTTCTGAATCAGAAACACCATCAAAAACGTAATGATCGTGGTGCCCGTATTGATCACCAATTGCCAGGTATCACTGAACTTGAAAATCGGCCCCGTCACGATCCACACCAGGATGATGCCTGCCGCCATCGCAAACACACGAGGTCGACCACAAAAATGCGCAGCGGCTTTAGCGAAACGCGAATACCACGAGGAGGTTTGCATGAGGGTGTACTTTCGAACTCGCACGACGGCGCTAAGTCCCCGAAGATACACCCACCCGCAGCGCGCGGCGCGACCCGGCAACACCGAGCGCGTTTACAAAACCTTCGGCGTCGCCACCACAACATCCGCATTCTGCGCGCGATGCCGGAGCGCATGATCGATCAACACCAGCGCCAGCAAAGCCTCAGCAATCGGCGTCGCGCGGATGCCCACGCAGGGGTCATGACGACCATGCGTGTTGATCGTTACCGGATTGCCCTGTTTGTCAATTGTCTCGCGGTCGAGCCGCATGCTGGACGTGGGCTTGATGGCGATATTGACCGTGATCGCCTGCCCGGTAGAGATTCCGCCAAGCACGCCGCCCGAATTGTTGCTGGCAAATTTAGCGTTGCGAATCTCGTCAGAATGCTCGGTGCCTTTCTGCGTGACGCTTCTGAACCCCGCGCCAATCTCGACGCCCTTGACGGCATTAAGGCCCATCAGTGCGTGCGCAATGTCAGCGTCGAGCCGGTCAAACACCGGCTCACCCCAGCCGACCGGCAAACCCGTCGCTTCGACGTAAATCTTCGCGCCGCAGCTATCGCCGCTTTTGCGCAATTCGTCCATGTAGTTTTCGAGTTCGGCGAGCTTGGGTGAGTCTGGTTGCGTCGCAGCAAAAAACGGATTGCCGTTCACATCACCCCAGGTTTCGAACGGAATCACAACGTCACCAATCTGCGCGCAGTAACCGCGAGTGATCACGCCATAACGCTCGGCCAGCCACTTCTTCGCCACTGCGCCCGCCGCCACTATCGGTGCCGTCAGTCGCGCCGAAGAGCGGCCACCACCACGATAGTCACGCTGCCCGAACTTCATCCAATACGTGTAATCGGCATGCCCCGGTCGAAACGTCTGCGCGATGTTGCCGTAATCCTTGCTGCGCTGATCGATGTTGCGAATCAGGAGGCCAATTGGCGTGCCCGTCGTCACGCCCTCAAACACGCCCGAGAGGATTTCAACGGTGTCGTCCTCCTTTCGCTGCGTCACATGGCGCGAGGTGCCCGGCTTGCGTCGATCCAGATCGGGCTGAATATCCTCAGCAGACAGCAGCATCCCCGGCGGACAGCCGTCAATGACGCAACCAATGGCAGGCCCATGCGACTCACCGAAGGTGGTGACGGAGAAGAGATGACCTAGGGTGTTTCCAGACATACGGCGATTTTAGTGGCGCTGTCGTGTGATCGCCTGATACATCGGTCGAGTCCTACAGCAATCACCTTGCGGCGCTGACAGACGATGCATTTGCCAAACCATACGATTCAATGGTCGTTATCAATAACGTTCACAAGGAAAAATTATGCAAGTTCATCCGTCATTCCCTCTACAGCCAATTCAGCAACAGCCTCAACCTCAGGGGTTTGAGCGTGACGCCGCGCAGCCAAACATCGAGCGCAAACCCGGCGAACCGTTTGACGTTCGAAAAGCGGACATCGCGATTCAGGCCAGGTGGGTATTGTCCGACATAGCGCGAAGCCACTAGCGCACTGAAAAACGTATGCGCCTTACGGTGAGTTGCGTTTAACGCATCTCACCGCGCATGCGTTTGACGTCGGCCTCCAACCCAGCCGCCGTCACATTCTCCGCACACACCAAAGCCCCACCCACCAACTCAATCCGGTTGAAGAACCCACGGAACCGTTTGAATGCAACGCCATTCGCGGTGCGACTAAAAAAGCTCCCCCACAGTCCGCGCAGCGCAAGCGGAACAACTGGCGCGCCGGTCAACGCAACGATACGCTCGATACCGGGGCGGAACGGATTCATCTCGCCGTCTTTGGTCAGTTTTCCCTCAGGGAAAATACACACGACTTCGCCTTCGGCAAGCGCCTGCTTCACGCGCTCAAACGCTGTCTCCATCATCGCCGGGTCATCTTTGGCGCTGGCTATCGGGATCGCTTTCATCTGGCGGAACACCCAGGCGAGCACCGGCGTTTTGAAGATGGCGTGATCCATCACGAACTGGATGGGGCGACGGCACGCGGCGGTAATCACCAACGCGTCGACGTAGCTCACATGATTGGCGACAACAATCACAGGCCCTTCATCAGGAATATTTTCGAGGCCCTTGACGCGCAGACGATACACAAATGAAATCAGAATCCAGCAGATAAAGCGCAGCAAAAACTCTGGCGTCAATGTGTAGATATAAACCGCGACCAGCGCGTTCAAAATACCAATCGTGAGGATCAGTTTCGGCACATCGAACCCGGCGAACTTGATCAGGACAATCGCAAGCACCGCCGACGTCACCATAAAAATTGCGTTCATAATATTGTTCGCGGCGATGATGCGCGAGCGATGCGACTCCTCCGCGCGCTCCTGAATCAGCGCGTAGAGCGGCACGCTATAAAGACCACCGCTCACCGACAGCATGAACAGATCGAACATGACACGCCAATGCTCGGACTTGCCAATGAATTCCATCGCGCCACTTTGACCGACTGGATGCAGGCCCTTGGTCGCGAAATACAAATCGATAGCAAAAACGCTCATGCCGATGGAGCCGAACGGCACCAGGCCAATCTCCACTTTCTTACCTGATAGCCGTTCACACAAGAGCGATCCCACCGCGACGCCAACCGCAAACACGGCGAGCAACAGCGTCGCCACCTGCTCGTTTCCACCGAGCACATCTTTGCTCATACTTGCGAACTGGTTGAGCAGCATCGCACCGTAAAACCACAGCCACGAAATACCCAGCATCGAGCGCCAGACGACGATGTTTTTCGTCGCGAGACGCAAATTGTTTGCGGTCTCGGTGACAGGATTCCAGTTAAGTTTGAGCGTGGGATCGGTCGCCACCGCAGTCGGAATACTGCGGCTCACGAGAAAACCAATTACGGCCACAATGATCGTCACAGCCGCCACAAACATCGGCCCGCTCGGTTTGAGCGCGACCACCACGCCACCGACAATCGTACCCACCAGAATCGCTACAAACGTGCCCGATTCCACCAGTGCGTTACCGCCCACCAGCTCGTCGCGTTGCAACGCCTGCGGCATGATCGCGTACTTAACCGGGCCGAACAGAGTCGAATGCAGCCCCATCGCGAACAGGCAGACAAACAGAATGCCGAGGTTTGCCGTAACGAACCCGACTGCGGCGAGCGCCATCACCACGATCTCGAAAATCTTCACACCGCGAATCACGCGTGTTTTCTCGAACTTGTCCGCAAGCTGCCCCGCGAACGCCGAGAACAGCACGAACGGTAGGATGAACACCGCGCCCGCCGCGTTCACCAGCAAGTTCGAATCCATCCCCGCCAACGTCATGCCGCCAAACGCCATGAAAATGATCATGCCGTTCTTGAACACGTTGTCGTTCATCGCGCCCAAAAATTGCGTCCAGAAGAACGGCGCGAAGCGGCGCTCGCCAAGCAAAGCAAATTGACTGTGTTCTGACATGGCTATTCCTGAGGGTTGTGGTGAACGTCGCGCAGCCGGAGCATATCAAGCACCCGCTGCTCGTGCGTGGCGTCGAATCCGCATTCGACCGGGCGATGCTTCGGATTCTCAAATGTGGCGAATAGCATGTCCCACAGCGGTAAGTCCGAATAGTTGTTGCGGTGAACACCCGCCTCATGATGAATTCGGTGCATTTCTGGGCGCTGTACGAACACGCCGATCCAATGCGGCGTAGCCACGTTCATGTGCACAAAGAACTGACTACAGGCAATGCAAGTAGCATGAAGGAAAAACGCTTCTATCGAAACGCCGAGCACGATGAAGCTCAGCGAAAGGTTGAGCAGCGCGTCGGCTAAAACCTCAAACGGGTGCTTGTAGAACGTGGTGATCGTCTCAATTCGCTGCGGGCTGTGATGGAGTTGATGCGTCCATCGCCAAAGCAAATCACTGTCATGCCGAACGCGATGCCACCAATAGAAGACAAGGGTGCTGAGCAGCCAATTGACACTGACTTGAAACCAAATGGCTTCGTCGCTTAGATCGAACAAAGCGAACGAGCCGACGGGATCGACGAACAGAATCCACGCAATCACGACGCTCGCAACCAGCGTCAGCTCAAGCGCAACAAAACACGCGGCGCGGCGCGACCATCCTGTCACTTGTGGCAGCGTTGTGCCTGGACATACCCGCTCAAGCGCTCCAGCAGCGGCACCAACGACGATTGAAGTAGCAAACATTTGCGCATCCTTAGGAGATGGCCTGATCGCCACCGATGCGTGAATTGTTTGTCACAAACGATTAAACGAGTCACTGCTCGTATTGAGTATCACTTACCAATACTGTGCGTTGCTCCAGCGCCGTGCGAACTATTTCTTCACCGCATTCGGAAAGAACAACTGCTCGCCGCCAATCTTGTAGCCCGCGATCACGGCCTGCCCTGCGGGTGAAGTCACCCAATCAACAAACTTCTGCGCCTCGGCCACTTTGGTTTGTGGATGTTTGGCGGGGTTGACCACCATCACACCGTACTGGTTGAACAGGCGCTTGTCGCCCTCGACGAGCACGCTCAAGTCTGCACGGTTTTTGAACGACAGCCAGGTGCCTCTATCAGCTAGCACATAGCCACCTGTGCTGGCCGCAATGTTTAGCGCCGGTCCCATGCTGCAGCCGCAGGCTTTGTAGTTGCTGAAAGCTGGTTTTTCTAAAGGCGTTTCAATGCCTGCTGTTTTCCAGTAGCGCAGCTCTGCCGCGTGGGTGCCGCTTTTGTCGCCGCGCGAGATGAAGTTGACGTTATTTACAGCGACTTTTTTAAGCGCTTCAGCAATATCCTGGCCTTTGGTTTTGGCCGGGTCAGCAGCCGGGCCTATCAGCACAAAGTCGTTGTACATGACCGCAAAACGTTTGATGGCAAAGCCTTCGGCCACGAGTTTTTCCTCAAGCGTCTGGTCATGCACAAACAGCACGTCAGCATCGCCGCGCCTGCCCATGTCTATCGCCTGACCCGTACCGACGGCCACCACTTTGACATCAATACCGGTGGTTTTTTTGAACTCAGGCAACAGATAGGTGAAAAGCCCGGATTGCTCGGTAGAGGTGGTTGATGCCATCACGATGGCTGCTGGTAGAGAAGTCGCCTGCGCTATCGAATCAGTAGCTGCTTGCGCCCATAAAATAAGGGCTGCAACCTTAAATGCCACCATAAATGTACGTTTTTTAGCTAGAAATTTCATCCCAGCTCTCCTTTTAAGAAATGTTCTGCCGCTGCGGGCAAGGGGCCGTTAAAAAAATCATGCGTTGGTAAATCAGCCACCAGCACGCCGTGCTCCAGGTACACCACGCGGCTGGCCAGGCGCTTGACCTGGCCGAGGTTGTGGCTGCTGAAAATCAGCGTCATGCCGGCACCTGCGAACTCGGCCATCAGGTGTTCGACTTCGCGCTTGGCGCTGGGGTCCAGGCTGGCCGTGGGCTCGTCAAGCAGCAACACCTGCGGCTTGCAGGCCCAGGCCCGCGCCAGGGCCACGCGCTGCTGTTGACCACTTGACAGTGCCTTGGCGTTGCGCCCCGCAACCTCTTGCAGGCCAACACGGTCAAGTGCGTTCAAGGCCTCAACTTTAGCCTGGCTCCAGGGCGTGCCGCGCAGCCAAACCCCAAACGCTACGTTATGCAGCACACTGGCGCGTAGCATGTAGGGGCGCTGGAACAGCATGGCCTGGCGCGCTCTCGCGTCAACTTCAAGCTTGCCCGATGAAGGCGCGAGCAAACCGTGCATCGTGCGCAGCAAGGTGCTTTTACCACTGCCGTTGGAGCCTATCAGCGCCAGCTTTTCGCCCGCGTTGATTTGCAGGTTGCAGTTGGCCAAGCCCTGCACCTGGCTCTTGCCCGCGCCGTATTGCACACTGACAGCACGCAGGTTGAACAGGCTGCTCATAGCGGCGCGCCTTGAATAGCCCGCGCGGGGGCGGCATCATCCAGCATCTCACGCCAGCGCT
>JAYVPF010000349.1:0-11736 GCA_043757535.1 Burkholderiales bacterium | reverse complement strand
GACGCAGAGCGCGTGATAGCCGCGCCCGCCATGTCGCAAAAAGGGTTTGCGCTCGATGAGCGTAATCCTGAAGTCGCCAGAATCATGCAGGATAGCCGCAAACTGCTGGGCGATCAAAACCGCGACCTGGTGTTCATTCCCACCAAGCCGTGCCGTATTTTTGACACCCGGTTTGAAACGGTTGGCTCGCCCTATAACGGTCGCTACACTGGCGCCAACACCAAAAATTTCTGGGCGTTCAATGCGGGCGGAACGGGCGACTTCTCTACTTACGGTGGCAACACTGGTTGCATAGAAAACGTACAAACTAACGCCTCTACCTTCGCCGGGACCGCGCCTTACGCGGTGATGATCAAGCTGACTATTATCGGTCCGGCCGCTGCGGGTTCGTATGTGTCGGCGGTGCGCTCGGGTGACACCAACCCAGCGCCGAACCTGGTATCAGCGTACTGTGACTTGGCGGGCGGTGCACCGTGTTTTGCCACGGTCGTGGTGCCGGTCTGCCGTGGAACCACGGGTTGCACGGGCACGCGTGACATCTCGATTTTGTCCAACATGGCGCTTGATTTAGCGGGTGAAGTGCAGGGCTATTTCATCGCGCCTCAGGCGACGCCGTTGCAATGCACCTTGTCACCGTTGGAAACAATCTCGTTGGCAATCAGTTTTGTCGGCTTCAAGAACAACACCGCTGCCTCGGCATGCGGCGCTTTGGGTGACGTGACGTCCGTTTATTGCTACGGAAACAGCATCCCCGATGTTTATCTGCAAGGCAGCGGTGTCGGCTCCGTCGGTTTCTGCGCCTGGCGCAATTTGAGCGGCGCTGCGCAAAATGTCCAGCAGGGCGCTCAGTGTTGCCGGACGCCAGGTCGACCCTAGCGCGAGCACGCTACGGCTGACTAAAAAACCCGCTTCGGCGGGTTTTTTTTAGTCAGCGCGCGAGATTCTTAAGGATCAGCTTTTAGCTAAAAGCGCTGTTGTGTAGCGCCTGAACGATATTTTTGCCGTAAGTCGACTTACGCCAATTTTATGAATTAGCCCCTGTGCAGTGGGGATCGCACGTGAAAGCTATTGGCTGAATTTTCGATGAGCAGGCCGCCTCTGATGTGGTTCTGGCTAACGACGCAGCAGGAACCCGTCTGGTGCTACGGTGATTTGCAATTTGTCAGCCATCGCGGTGTCGATAGCAAAGTCGTTCGCGCCGCTTTCCTTGAGATATTGGTGCACTGCCGTTTTCGGGTTGTTACCCGGTGACCACGGACGATCCGGGAAGGTGTCAGCCGGCATGTCTTCTACAGCCGTGTCGAACACCACACAATAGCAACCGGACGTGACCATCGGCGCGTAGGCCGCCAGCTCCGCCATGACGTGGTCATGGGTGTGATTGGAGTCCAGGCACACCATAACGCGCTTATAGCCTTTGGCCATGGCCGCAACGCGTTCAATCAACGCGTCGTCGGTGCTGCCGCTTTGAATGAGCTCAATGCGCGAGCTCATGGGATGCGCCTCAATCAATGCGCGGTTATGCGGGCGGATGTCAATGTCGATACCAATCACGCGACGACTGGAATTTTTCGGGTTGATGCTTTGCCCGCTCTGGATGGCGTCGCTCATGTCAAGCAACGCCAGCATCGATGCGCTCAAAACCAGTGAGCCGCCATGCGCGACGCCGGTTTCGATGACGAGGTCGGGACGGGTGTTCCAGATGATCTCCTGCATCGCGCACATGTCCTGCGGGTACTGGATGATCGGCCGCCCCATCCAGTCGAAGTTGTAGACGTAGCGCTTCTTCATGGAAGAGGCGCGCCATTGGTTGGTGAGAGTTGTCAACTCGGTGTCGCCACCGTAGCTGGCGATGGTCAGATTGCGCTCGGCAGCAAATTGGACGAGAGGGTCGGCGTTGGTGTTCATGTTGATGTCTATTTATGGGTGAATGGTGTGGCGGGTCGCCTGCCGGGCAGCGTCGATGAGTGCTGAAAACAGATCAGAAACGGGCTGGGCTATAAACGAGAATTCCGAGCGGATACGGGTGATGTCAATGGTTGGAAAAGTGATCCTTGGTGCATCAGGTGTGACGGAATAAGTGCATCCGGTGCGTGATTGCAGTTCAAGGGCAATCGTTTCATGCGTGGTGTTGCCGCCGCAGGCAACGTTGTAAATGGGCTGCCTCCCCGAGGTGCCGATGCGGATCAACAGATCAACGACCTCGCTCACCAGAATATAGTCCTTCGCGGAACTCAGCGCGGACCGAAAGGAAATATGCCCCCCCACGGCACTTTTGACAATGTCGCTCAAAAAATTATTCGATAAATCGCTGGCACCGACGACATTCGACAGGCGAGCGATACGAACATTGGCCCGCTCGCATGACAGGCACAACGATTCGCCCGCCAGCTTGCTGATATTGTAAAGATCGTCCGCATCACCCACCTGGACGGGAACGTCGCTGCCCTCATGGGTATTTAATGCGCGCTTGTAAACGCGCGTTGAGGACAGGTAGGTGAAGGATTCAAATCCTCCGTGTTGCAACACCGGTTCCAGCGCCGCAACGTGCGCCTGCATCGTAGCGAATGGCCTGCTTCGAAAATCCGAGGTCATGCCAATGCAGAAAAAGACATGCCCCAGCTTATTGTCATCAGGCAGCGGCTCGCCCCGGCCCACTGCATGAACTTGATGCCCGCATTGTTGCAACGCGCGGGCAAGCTCGCCGCCCACGAAACCCGCAGCGCCCAAAATCGTAAAAATCATGGCGTTGCGGCAGTCTTGGTGCGCGTTTTGATCAATTGCAAGGGGGCACCGGCGTATACGCCATAAGGCTCCAATCGGCCGCGAACAATCGAGCCCGCGGCGATGACCACGCCTTCGCAGATATAGGCACCGTCGAGAATGACGCAATTGGCGCCGATCCAGACATCATCTTCCACCACGATGCCGCCTTTGCTCGGCGTGAATCGTTGCGCTTTAATAGTCATGTCGCGCCGTTCATACGCATGATTCAATGGTGAAAACGTGCAATTCGGCGCGACCAGAACGCCATTGCCCATGTTGATGCCGTTGCCCGTGAACATCGCCGTGCCCGCGTTGATGTAGCAGTCGGCACCAATCGTTAAGTCGCCGGGGCCACCAGCCGGCTGGATGCGAACAAAGGCGTCGATTCTTGACCTGGCACCGATGCTGATGCGGCTGCCCTGACTGGATTCGGTAATACAGGCCATCGGATGCACAAAGGCCTCAGGGGATATGTCAAGCATGGTCGGCGGATTGAAGTTTTTTTGATTTGTGGCTGTTGGGCGCGGCGCGCGTGCGGCGTGAGTCATGGGCGGGTCTGATTTCTGACTGTAACTAATAGCCGCGAATCGTTTGGATAAGCATCTGGGCATTCAATAACCACGCGCGCGACATTCCTATAATAGAGGGTTAGTTGCTGTGCAAGCACAAATGGGCGATGCCGATGTGCTTCGGTGCCACCGCGTCGAGTCGTCGCCAGGCAATTCTTGTTTCCAACTTTAATGCGGGCCCAGTGCGGGTGGGGGTAAATTTGCTGCTGATTTGGCTGAGTGTGTGGCTGGCATTGTGGACTGCCATCGGTAACGGAGCGCTCGTTTGGGGCGGCTATCGTGATCCGCTAGAACGCGCGTTGTTAGCGCCGATCGCCGGTTTGGCCATCGCCATATTCTCCGCGACGTCACTCAATCTGTTTGGTTTGCCGATCCTTCAGTTTGCGATTCCGCTCGCGACCGGATTATTGATCGCAAGCGTCTGGTATTCAGCCGTAAAGATGCGCATCGGCTGGCTTGATCATGCCTACATTGCAATTCCCCTCTTGATTGCAGCGCTTTGTGTCGCCGCTATCGGCGGCGGTCTCTGGCTTTTCGGCACCAGCTGGCTCGGACTTGTTAACGAGGATGGTGCCACCAATGCACTAGCAGCCAGTTACTTTATGCGACATGCGTTCTTTGACGTGCCAGACGCAGTCTCAGTGCTGAACGGAACCGATTTTTCGCCGCTCGCCTCGATGTTGTATGTGGCTGGCGGGCACCGCTTTGGTGACGTCACTCTGCTGGGGTTGTCGGCGTCACTGTCAGGACTTGAGCCAGACCAGATTTACATGGCACATGGATTGATGCTGCACGTTGCGCTGATTGCGGCGGCGGCCTCCTTGGCCTATCACGGCACCCGTCCGGTGTTGAATGTCATCTGTGCAACTCTTGTGCTCAGCAGTAGCTCCATCGGCAGCTACACCTATTTGAATCAGCTCATTTCGCAAATTGGTGGCGTTGCGCTCATGGTGCTGGCGCTTTTGCTGTGGATTCGCATCGTCAACGCGCTGACCAACGAGGCGCGAACCGATTGGCGCGCGGTGGCCCTGCTATCTGTGGTGATCGCTGCTGAATTGCGCGCTTATCCGGAGGCGCTGTCGGTTCTGGGCCTGGCAATGGCGTGCTCCGTAGCCGCCAAGGGTAAGTTGCTCTTTTCGGATCGCGGCTGGTCACAGGCGCAAGCCGCGCTTGTATTGACAGCCTTAGTGGCAGCGCTTTCAAACATCTCTTTGCCACACTCTGCCGTTCACTTTTTCAGCGCACTGCTCGCTGGCGCGACGCTGACCAATGCGGCGAACGTGATGGCGTCGGGGCGGGGAATATTCGACTATGCGTTCACTCCCGACGCGTTCCCGCTCATTCTTGGCTTTGTACGGTGGCGTGACGAGATCGCTGATCCTATGGCGACGATCTCGGTGATTGGCGCGGCCATCTGGATTGCAGTTGCTATTTACGCCGCCTGGGCAACACGCAAGATTTTTTACCCGCTTTTTTGTATCGTAGCTTCTTGCACTTTTGCGTTTGCCTGGTTGTGGTTCAAGGATCAGGAGTTTGCGACTTATAAGATCATGTTGTTGATGCAGCCATTCGTATGCCTGGCGGCCGTGGTCATGATCGCTGCCTGGCTGCGCGAACGACGACTGATGCTGCTGGCCTTAACAATGGCATTTTGCGCCCTTAATCTTCGTGTCAGCAACGAATACGCCTTAGCATCTGTCGGCGATGTTCATCCCATCCCCCGACTTGCAGGCAACCACCTGCTGGACAAGCTTGAAGCCATCAGGTCAGACAGCGGGCCGATCATGCTGGACTTGCAGTCGTATTTGTTTCGACAGTATGCCGCTTTGCGGCCAAGCGCGAGCGCCACTACGTTCGCGACAGATTTGCCAAATCCGATCTTGGACAAGGTCGCTCGTTTACAAGGCTATCACTCACTACTGTTTCCCGAGTGGTTGCGTGGGTTTCGTAAGTTCGTGGCCGACTTGAACGGTGAGTACCGGCGTTCAGTCAGTGAAAATACATTCGGTTGTGGGCCAGCGCCAGCTAGCGATGCCAAATTTAGGACGGTCAACACCCCGGCTACCGCAACATCAACGCAGGTTTACGCCGGAGGTATGTTGCAGCCTTTCAATCGTAGGACGCTCGATGGGGATGCGCTAATTGTTCGCCGAACGCCGGATAGTTCTGCGGTGCCGCTTGTGGTGCAGCGGGAGTCCTCGCTCGGTGGATGGGACGTATCTGGCGGGGTAAGTAGAGCGCTGAGATCAGTATTCTTTGGCGAATCTGATCCCATGGGCCAAGTTTCAACCATGTCCGCTGTCGGTCGATACGTGCTGCTCGAACTCGTTGGTTCTGGCGACGGGCCGCAGCAATTCAGATTGCGCTTTACGCGCAGCTTCTTTGGTGCCGACGGGGCGCAATTGCCGCAGCTTGTCATACACGGTTCAAATTCTGTAACGGTCGCCGGACACGGCGCAGGTTCGCTGGACATCATGACTGACCCAATCACGCCGTGCGTCATCAACCAGCGTCGCTTTGTGATGATCGATTTTGGCGCTGAGCCGCAGGCATTCAAGAAGTCGGCGCCACTGGTGTACCGTGCGCTTGGGTTGCGTTATTCCCCGGACGCACGTCGCGTGGTTGGTTTTTTGCGAGACATATCCATCGCGGCAGGTTCCGACGAGAGCGCGGGCTTCACGCCTGCCTGGGCGCCCAAATCGGGCGGTCAGGTGTTGGGATATGTCGGGCTCTTCGAAGATGGATGGTTATCCGACGACGCCAGAATCGTTGTGCGCCCAGGTTTCGGCGTCAGTCGAGTTAGATTTGTCGTTGAAGTTGATCCTGTATTACTGAGCGCTGGCGCGCCCGCCCGCGATGTTCTTGTAACCGAAGCGTCGGGTCAAGTGCTGGGCAAGATGCAGCTCGTTGCGGGCAGCAACATGATCGACGTGGCGACGCCGATCTCGGGTCGCGTTGATGTCCGATTAAAGAGCGACAGCACGATGCCGCTACCCGGAGGCGACGGCAGGCGGGTAGCAGGGCGGCTGGTTTCCACACTTTTGGAGTGATTGCGTGATTATTGGATCGGGCTTGGTTGCCAGCGCGTTGAAACAGTCGCTTTCGGGTCTGGAGTGTTGCGTTTACGCGGCAGGTGTGTCGAACTCAGGGTGCATGGACCCCGGCGAATTTTCTCGCGAAAGAGTGCGCCTGATTGAGGCGCTTGCAAGCCACACCAAGACGGATCGATTCCTGTACTTCGGCACCTGTAGCGTGTCTGATCTGGGGGCCGCTAAAAGTGCCTACGTGCAACACAAGCTGGCGATGGAAGCCCTGGTTCGCCATCATCCCCGCCATCTGATTTTGCGACTTCCGCAGGTTGCCGGGTATACGCCGAACCCGCACACGTTGCTAAACTTTTTCTATGCGCGGATCTCCCGCTCGGAGAAGTTTGAGATTTGGGAGCGATCCACACGAAATGTTCTGGATATCGACGATATCGCAACATTGGTGACTCATCTGGTGTTGCGCGAAGGCGCGGTGGGTGAGACGATTAATGTTGCTAACCCCAACTCAATGCCGGTAAGCGACATCGTGGCCGCAATGGAGAAGGTGGTGGGTAAGCCCGCCATATTTAATACACGCGCATCGGGTTCGAGTTACTCTATTAATTGCGCACGCATTGAGCCCGCGATTGGTCAATCAGGCGTTAACTTGCAGGGGAATTACCTTGAGCGTGTTTTGAAAAAATATTATGGATGACAGTTCAAACCGAGGTTCGCTAGACGTCTCAATAGTGATCCCGGTCTATCGAAGCCGCGACTGTCTGGCTCCGCTAGTTGAGGAACTCACCGCTGTTTTGTCCGGCGTGATTGCCTCCGGCAGCTACGAAATCATTCTAGTGAATGACGGTAGCCCTGATGATAGCTGGGCTGAAATCGCGCGCTTGGCTGACGCCCACTTACCGGTAAAGGGCGTTTCGTTATCGCGAAACTTTGGCCAACACAACGCAACCATGGCCGGTTTGCGCGAATCGGTTGGTCGCTATGTCGTGGTGATGGACGATGACCTTCAGCACCCGCCGTCCGCCATTCCTGACATCCTTGCGAGTTTGCGTAATGGCGCTGATGTTTGTTACACCATATACCGCGAGAGAAAACATGCGCTGTGGAAAAAGTTTGGCAGCTGGGTCAATGACGCCGCGGCTACGGTTTTGCTGGGCAAGCCCCGCGGTTTATATTTGTCGTCGTTCAAAGGCCTGACGCGAATTGTGGTTGACGCGATAACTGCATACGACGGCCCGTTTACGTATCTCGACGGCTTGATACTTGACGTTACCCGAAAGATTGCCGTGGTGACGGTAGAGCACGGGAATCGATTCGCGGGCGAGGGCAACTATGGCGTGGTTAAGTCGGTGAGCCTGTGGCTAAAGATGGCGACCAGCTTCTCTATCCTGCCGCTGCGTCTGGCATCGCTTGCGGGAATGCTGCTGGGTGTGGCCGCAGCGACGTTGGCGAGCTACATTGTTATCGGCTCGCTGGTGAACGGTACGACTTATCCCGGCTGGGCGTCCATTATGGTCGCTGTGCTGGTTGTTGGGTGCATGCAGTTGTTGGGCATCGGACTCATCGGTGAATATATGGGGCGGGCGTATCTGCGTATGAATAACAAGCCGCAATTCGTGGTTCGTGAACGCACCGCGAGCGTTACCGCACAACCTGAACTGACGAAAATCGAAAACGTTTCAACGGTGGCGGTCAAGCACTAATTAAGGCCTCGTGCCAGGGACGAAATTTTGAATCGTGACGCTCGCATATTTGTTGCCGGACACCGCGGGATGGTGGGCTCGGCAATCGTTCGTAACCTGCACGCTGCGGGTTATTCGGACGTGCTGGTTCGCACGCATCAAGAGCTCGATCTGCTTGATCAGGCCGCTGTGTTTGCTTACCTCAAGGCAGCGCGTCCGGATTACATCTTTATTGCGGCGGCTCGCGTTGGCGGTATCGTTGCCAACAACACGCGACGTGGCGAATTTCTCTACGAAAATCTGGCGATCCAGGCAAACCTCATCCAGGGCGCCTATTTGGCCAGCGTTCAGCGGCTGATGTTTCTTGGCTCGAGCTGCATCTATCCGCGCGACTGCCCGCAGCCGATCAAGGAGGCGTATCTGCTGACGGGCCCGCTGGAGCAAACCAACGAGCCTTACGCCATCGCGAAAATTGCGGGCGTGAAAATCTGCGAGAGCTACAACCGGCAGTACGGCACGCAATACGTGTCGCTGATGCCGACCAATCTGTACGGCCCGCGCGACAACTACGATCTGGCCAACAGCCACGTTTTACCGGCGCTGATTCGCAAGACGCATGAAGCGAAACTGCGTGGAGACAGCACATTGGTTGTATGGGGTTCGGGCAAGCCGATGCGGGAATTTTTATATGTGGATGACTTGGCGGAGGCTTGCGTCTTCATGATGGAACAAGGCATTGCCGACGGCCTATTCAACGTAGGTACCGGTGTCGACGTGACTATTCGCGAGCTTGCGGAATTGGTCATGCAGGTCGTGGCATTTACCGGTCGAATTGAGTTTGATGCGTCGAAGCCCGACGGTACACCGCGCAAGCTGCTTGACGTGAGTCGGATGCGAAATCTGGGCTGGCAGGCGAGGACCACGTTGCGTGACGGCATAGCGCTTGCCTACCGCGACTTTTTGACAGGGCAGGCAACCGCAGCCGCGTGAGCATGTAATTGCGTGAAATCCGACATCCCACTTGTTACTGTCGCGGTTCCGTCGTTCAATCATGGTCGCTACTTAAATGACGCGTTGGAATCTATATTCACGCAGCGCGTGCCAGTGGAAGTGTTTGTGATGGACGGCGGATCGACGGATAACTCGGTCGCTATTATCAAAAAATGGGAACGCCGTTTAGCGGGCTGGCGGAGCGAGCCGGACGGCGGGCAGGCCGCCGCAGTTAATGCCGCCATTGCTCTGGGCAGCGCGCCGTATGTATGCTGGTTAAATAGTGATGATTGGTTGCTCGATGGTGGCTTGCTCGCGTTGACTCGGGCGCTACAGGCGGTTCCAGACGCCGCTTTTGCTTACGGTCGTGCGTGGGATGTATGTGATCCTGGCGGTAAGGTGTCCCCGGTGTGGGTTCGCCCCTTCAATCCCTCGCAAATGGCAGTGCGCTGCCTCGTGTCGCAACCCGCAACGCTGATCCGCCGCAGCGCCTGGGAAAAGGTGGCTGGCCTCGATGAGACGTTGCACATGGCGATGGACTATGACCTCTGGTGGCGTCTGTTCAACACGCTCGGCACGCCGCGTTTTGTCGACAGTTACATCGCTGTCAATCGCGATCACGATCAAACCAAGACGAACGCTTCAAGGCGCCTTCACTACAAGGAGGCGATCAGCGTCGTTCGTCGGCACTACGGTAGCGTGCCGCTCAAATGGTGGCTCGCGCAACCGTATTCCGTCTGGTACCGCTCTTGGCAAAACCGCATTGTGAGGAGTTCGTCATTCGGCGCAGCGATGCCGCCAGTTGAGCGATCTTCTGTACGCTATCCGCGTGGGCCGCTGTCCAGTGATTCGATTTGACGGCTCTGAAGCAAAGCGGTGCGCGCCGCCAACGGGGAATGTCACCACGTCGAAAGAAGCGCCGTGTAGGCCGCTTGCGGCCAAGATCCTATTTAAAAACAGCGTTCGGCTTTTGTGGCCACATGATATGTTTGCCTATGGGTCGGGCAATCATAAATGCACTCTGCCACGACGGCTTGACCACTATCACATGGAAAATGCATGACTAAACGCGCACTTATCACCGGGGTCACCGGGCAGGACGGCTCATACCTCGCTGAACTATTGCTGGAAAAGGGCTATGAAGTTCACGGCATCAAGCGCCGCGCGTCATCGTTCAACACCCAGCGAGTTGATCACATCTACCACGACCCGCACCAGAACGGCAGCAATTTCCACCTGCATTACGGCGATCTCACCGACAGTAGCAACTTGACGCGAATCGTGGCTGAAGTTCAGCCCGACGAGGTGTACAACCTGGGCGCGCAAAGCCATGTCGCGGTAAGTTTTGAGGCGCCGGAATACACCGCCGATGTCGACGGCATGGGCACGCTGCGACTGCTGGAAGCGATTCGTTTTCTGGGGTTGAAGGACAAAACGCGCTTCTATCAAGCGAGTACATCCGAACTGTACGGTTTGGTTCAAGAGGTACCGCAAACAGAAAAGACGCCCTTTTATCCGCGCAGCCCGTATGGCGTTGCCAAGCTTTACGCATACTGGATCACGGTAAATTACCGTGAGAGTTATGGTCTCTATGCGTGCAACGGGATTCTCTTCAATCACGAAAGCCCGCGACGCGGCGAGACCTTCGTCACCCGCAAAATCACGCGCGGCCTTACCAACATTGCGCTCGGCAACGAAAAGTGCCTGTACATGGGAAATCTTGATTCCCTCCGCGATTGGGGCCACGCCAAAGACTATGTACGCATGCAGTGGATGATGCTGCAGCAGGACAAGCCCAAGGACTATGTGATCGCCACCGGCGTGCAATACAGCGTGCGCGAGTTCATCAGCAAAGCAGCCGCCGAGTTGGGAATCAGTCTTCGTTTCGAGGGTACGGGCGTGAATGAAAAAGCAGTCGTCGAGGCCGTGCAAGGCGACCTGGCTCCCGCCGTCAAACCAGGGGATGTGATTGTGACGATTGATCCCAGCTACTTCCGGCCGGCCGAAGTGGAGACGCTGCTGGGAGACCCTTCCATGGCAAAGGCGGACTTGGGCTGGGTGCCGCAGATTACGCTTGACGAGATGGTTAAGGAAATGGTGCACAGCGACCATCGGGAGGCCAGGCAGCAACTGTTGCTGCAGGGGTGACAGCGGATTGATGCGCACGGACATTCAGGAATCTAGAGACACGGGTGGATAAGGAAAAGCGCGCGCTGATCGTTGGCATCACTGGCCAAGACGGCGCGTACCTCGCTGAATTCTTGCTCGACAACGGCTGCGGTGGTTAAATGTTGATAGTCGAGTGCAGCTCGTCTCCATGGTGCCGACAGATTTTCGCAGCGCCCTAAGTACCGTTGCGAGATGCGAGCCCGACGAAATCTACTTCCTCGCAGGTCAAAGCTCGGTAGGCCGCTCTTTTGAGCAACCTGCTGATGCGATTGAGAGTATTGCCACAGGTGTGCTCAATTTGCTCGAAGCGGTTCGATCCGTCGACACTGGGATCCACCTCTTCAACGCGGGATCCAGCGAATGCTTCGGCGACACACGCGGAACACCAGCCAACGAGGACACGCCCTTCCGGCCCTTGGGAAACGCTGAATTAATCCGTGTGCTTTCGTATATTCTGCTGTAGAATATATATATCATGCAAAGTCAAACCAGCTTCGCGCTCCTCGAGCACCAAGG
>JAYVPF010000348.1:0-39541 GCA_043757535.1 Burkholderiales bacterium | reverse complement strand
CTACCGCTGGACAAACTGATGGACAGCACGCGTTCCGCCGCATCTGCGCCATCGGCATTGCCGGAGGCCACGCGTCCTGCGTTGCCGGATCCGGCGGCCGCCGTCGAATCTCCGACCAATCGAAGCTCCACACGCGAAACCACCCGCGGCGCTCGCGAAACCAGATAATCAGGAGCAGAAAAACATGAACAAAATTGCTCCCATCCTCACCGCATTTCTCGTCGCATTGTTTGCGTTCTCGCAGACGCTGTTCTCGGTCGACGAGCGGGAATTTGCGATGGTTCGCCAGTTGGGCGAAGTCGTGTCCATCAAGGATCAACCGGGTCTGAATTTCAAGATTCCGTTCATTCAATCGGTCAGTAAATACAGCAAACAAATCCTAACGCTGGATAGCCCCGAGCCCGAGCGCTTCAACACCAATGGTAATCAGCCAGTTCAGGTTGATTCGTTCGTGAAGTGGCAAATCTCTGATGCCCGCGAGTTTTATCGTGCTGTCGGTGGCGACGAGAAGCAGGCCGAACGCCGCATCGGGCAAACCGTGACCTCGCTGCTGCGCGAAGAATTTGGTCGTCGCACGTTGCAGGAAGTCATCTCCGGTGATCGCGAAAAATTCATGGCAGAAGTGCGTAAGTCTGCCGAGGTTGATGCAAAAAAAATCGGGGTAACAATCATCGACGTGCGCCTGAAGCGCGTTGACTTTGACGACTCCGTGTCCACTCGCGTGTTTGATCGTATGCGCTCAGAGCGTCAACGCGTCGCCGCCGAGTTGCGCTCAACGGGTGCAGCCGAGGGCGAACGGATCAAGGCTGACGCCGACAAACAGGCTCAAGTGATCCTCGCCGAAGCGTACAAAAAAGCGCAGGAAATGCAGGGCTCAGGCGACGCCAAAGCGGCTGCGATTTACAGCACCGCGTACGGCCAGAACGCTGAGTTCTATTCGTTCTACCGCAGTTTAGAGGCGTACAAAGCAACGTTTAAGAGCAAGTCTGATGTCATGGTGCTCGACCCCAGCGCTGACTTCTTCAAGTTCCTGAAAAACAGCGGCAAGGGCAGGTGATGCCCGCCCCATTGAACGTCGGCAAATCCTGAATTGGAAATCTTCGGCGCGCTTTGTCTGGTACTCGTCATCGAGGGCCTGCTTCCCTTTCTCGCGCCCAGAGTGTGGCGCGAGACGATGATGAAGGTCGCCCGGTTTAACGATGGCCAGCTGCGCATGGTCGGGCTGTTTTCTATTGTTGTCGGCCTGATTTCGTACTGGATTACCGTCGCGATTTTGAGTTGATAGTCGCTGACTTGGCAGTACAGCTTTTCGCTGTAAGCGCTTCTGCATCGGGGATAGTCGCGATAAAAGACAACAGTCGATAAATCGCATTTTATCGAACCAGCCCTCATCGAAACGCCATTTCAGCGAAAAGCTGATCAGAATTTCAGCGCATCAGCGACGGCAAATGCGCTTCGCTCATGTACTCGGCGCTCTGCATTTCTGTCAGCCGGGATGTGGTGCGCGAGAACTCCGTGAGCACGCGCCGCGTGTCGCTGTCTTTCACGCTGTCATCCACCTTCGAAATTCCCGCAAGCGACGCAGCGGCGCTCATAATGAGCTTCACGCGATGGTCGTAGAGTACGTCAACCAGTAGCGTAAATCGGCGGATCACGTTGCTATCTCTGCTTGCCAGCACAGGCACGTTGGACAGAATTAACGTGTGATTGGCTTCGGCCAATTCAAGATAATCATTCTGCGAGCGCGGCGTTTCACAAAGCGCTGCAAAGTCAAACCAGATCACGCCGTCCGCACGTCTTCGTAGCGCAATTTCGCGGCCCAGCAGCGTGATGGACTTGTCAGGCGACACTTTGCCCGTGACCAAACGCGTGAACGTAGCTGCCAGTTTTGCATCGGTGTCGGGCGTTAGCGGCATGTGATAAACGCTGTCCTGCTCGAGTGTGCGACGACGATAGTCCACACCGCCATCGACCTCAACCACGTCCATGCTGTCCTTGATTAGCGCAATCGTCGGCAGGAAATTCTGTCGCTGCAATCCGTCCGGATAGAGCTGATCGGGCGCGTAATTCGAGGTCATCACGAACACGATGCCAAGGTCAAAACAGTTCGACAGCAACCGCCCCAAAATCATCGCATCGGCGATGTCGCTGACATGAAATTCATCAAAGCAGATCAGGCGATATCGTTCGGCGAGGCGCTCGGCGACTGCAACCAGCGGATCGGCCTCATGCTTGAGTGTGCGCAAGTCCGCATGGACGCTGCGCATGAAGGCGTGAAAGTGAACGCGAGTCTTGCGGCGAATTTGCGTCGCGCCGTAAAACGCATCCATCAGGAAGCTCTTGCCGCGCCCAACGCCACCGTAGAAGTAGACGCCTTTGGGCACATCGGGCCGCCAGAACAAACGACCAATCGGCGACGCACGTTTGCTCTTGAACGCGTACAGCTCATCGTTTAACTGCTCCAGCCGCGCCGCCGCACGTTGCTGCGCATCATCAAGCGTAATTCCGCGCTCGACGGTGAGTTTTTGCAGTGTTTGAAGCATGCGGTGTTAGCGAGCAAAAGCCCGCAGAATGAAATCACAGCGGGCGGCGCCCGCGCCGAACGTGGTGTTGCTAATTGAGCGGCTGTGCCGTCGTCTCTTCTTCATCGGGCCAGTTCTTGATGTAGCTCTTCAGCATGCGATTTTCAAAGCTTTGCTCCTCGAACACCGCCTTGGCCACGTCGTGAAACGACACCACACCCATCAGTGTGCTGCCGTCCATCACCGGGATGTAGCGGGCATGGCGCTCCAGCATGCTTTTACGCAATTGCTGCACGTCCATGGCGGGATCGGACGTAAGCGGGTCGCGCTCCATGATTTCACTGATCGCCATTGCCTTCAACTGGTCACCGCGCTCGTCGAGCACCTTGATCAATTCACGAAACGTCAGCATGCCCACCAGCTTGCCTTTTTCCATGACGACCAGCGACCCGATGTCCTGCGACGCCATTGAGTGCACGGCTTCCGCAACGCTCGTCTCGGGCGATGCAGCAAACAGCGTGGTGCCTTTAATGCGAAGAATTTCACTAACCAGCATGGTCGTCGTCCTTAATTTTTTGCGTCGGGCCGCACTAATCGCGCCCGAACCCCATTAACTCCAGCGATAGCGTACACCGAAACATAAAATCAGGCTATGCCCGATTTAACTGTTACAGCAGCACCGACCAAATCGCTCAAGCCCGAGCGCGACTGGTACGTCCACGAGTGGATGCTGCTGGCGTTTGCTGCGGGCATGATGCTGCTCATCTATTTCGTTGCCCAGCACGAGGCCGATTTCGGCCATGCCGAGATTGTGCGCGACGCTGCAGTCGTCGAGCAGTCGATCACCCGACGACTGGAAAACGATCAACAGTTTTTTGACCGACTCGCGCTCGATCTGGGTGCCGAGCGAATTTCGTCAGAAGAGTTTGACCGGATCGCTGGCAAGCGGGTGATCGAATCCGGCTACGTGACCGACGTGCTGCGCATTAAGCGCGATCTCGACGTGACGCGGCATGCGCCCGGTGCCCGCTCATTGGAAATGGTCAAGCGGGGTCGCGCCCCGTTCGCCGATCAGGTGTGGATGATGGAGTTGACGCAAAAAACCGCGCGCAGCACCTATTCACACCCCTTCCGCAACGATGTGGGTCGGTTTTCCATCGAATACTCAGCACCGGTCATCAGCAACGACCAGTTTCAGGGCTCCGTCAACGCCGTGATTTTGTTCGATGAATTGCTGGAGAAGAGCGCGCCCGAATGGGCTGGCCGTAAGTACCGGGTGGTGATCAGCGACACGACCGGGCAGGGCATGACCAACGCCGAGGCGATGCACATCGAATCCGGCGTGTTGAAGCACACCGTCCCGCTGTCACTGCCGTGGCGTGATCTGCAAATCACGCTGGTGGGGGCGAAGCCGTCGACGCTGCTGCCGAACCTCACGTTATCCACCGCCGTGCTGGCATTGACCGGGCTCATGGTGTGGACGCTGATCGGCCTGCGCAAACAGCAACGCATGCGTCGACAGGCCGAGACCGAACGTGATCGCCTGTATGTGAAATCCATTGGCGACTTGCGCACCACGAACGAGCGGTTTGAAAAAGTGCTCGACTCACTGGACGTGTCGGTCTACGTCAGCGACTTGTACAAAAACGAGCTGCTCTACCTTAACTCCAGCGCTCAGGAAGCCTTCCCGAATCTCGGTGTCGGTAAAAACGCCAGTGCGGTCGAGGACGGCTTCGTCGCTAGCCCGAGCAGCAAATACCCGCCGAGTGCATTGCTCACCATCGACGGTGAACCGGGCGAGGTCTTTAAGGACGAGCTGGAGCACCGCGCCAGCCATCGCTGGTTCTTGACGCGAACACGCGCTGTGCGATGGGTGGATGGTCGGATCGCGCGGCTCACGACGCTGGGTGACGTGACGGACCGCGTAAACGCTGACCGCATCCGACAGACGCAGCAGGACAAGCTCACACGCACCTCGCGCCTGATGACCGTGGGCGAAATTGCCTCAACGCTCGCCCACGAAATCAACCAGCCGCTGGCAGCGATAGCAAACTACGTGAGCGGCTGTATCCAGCGCCTCAAAGGCAACGGCTCGCCCGACATGGCGGTCATTGGCGCTATGGAAAAAGCGGATGCACAAGTCGCGCGCGCTGGAGCCATCATTGGTCGCGTCCGTGAGTTTGTGCGCACGCGCGAGCCACGACGGCAGCCGCTCGATATCAATGCGTTGGTGCATGACGTCGTGCAATTGGTCGAAAGCGACGATGAAGAACGGGCGCTCACCTGCGCGCTGCAGCTCGCGCCGGGCCTGCCGCCGGTGTTTGCCGACCGCATCATGATTGAGCAGGTGATCGTGAATTTCCTGCGTAACGCGCGCGAGGCCATGCAGCACCTTTCGCCACATGAGCGCGTCGCGCACGTTCGTACCCGAAGGTTGGACGCTCACCTTTGCGCCGTTGAAGTGCTCGACAACGGATCGGGTGTCACACCGGATGCGGCCCAACAATTGTTCTCGCCGTTTTTCAGCACCAAGGCCGACGGCATGGGCATGGGACTCAACATCTGCCGCTCATTGATTGAATATCACGAGGGCAACCTCACATTCGAGCAAAATACGCCCGTCGGCGCTATTTTCAGGTTCACGCTTCCGTTTGACGAAGGTGATATCCGTTAATCGGCAGCCGCAGCATTTCCCTCACTAACCCTTCGACTGAGACAGAGCACATACCTCATGAGCATTCACCCCGGCATTGTCTACGTCGTTGATGACGATGAAGCGTTTAGAGATTCCGTCGCCTGGCTGCTGCAAACGCACGGCTATCAAGCACGACTATTTGCCGACGCCGCGAGTTTTTTGGCCGAGATCAAACCCGGCGTCGGTGGTCCACCCCGCTGTGCCGTTCTCGACGTTCGCATGCCCGGCATGAGCGGTACGCAAACGCAGGAGGCGCTGGCCACGCGCAACATCAATTTGCCGGTGATTTTCGTCACTGCGCACGCCGATGTGCCGATTGCCGTGACCGCGATCAAGCGGGGCGCGTTCGATTTCATCGAAAAACCCTTCGCCGAAAGCGAACTGCTCAAACGGATTGAAGAAGCACTGTCGTTCGCGGTCGAAACGCAGGCTCAAAAGCACCACGTTGCTGGAATTGAAACGCGCCTGGGCACGTTGTCCGAGCGCGAACGTCAGGTGCTCGACGCCGTGGTCACCGGCAAGATGAATAAAACCATCGCCTATGACCTCGACATCAGCATCAAAACGGTAGAAGCTCACCGTGCGCGCGTCATGGAAAAAATGGAAGCCACGTCGCTGGCACATCTGATTCGTATGGTGGCGTTGACGGGTGGCTAGAACACCTTAAATATGTTTGACTTCAGGGCACCTGTAATAATTCCTTGTTGGGGATGTAGTGCTAGGAGCCCGGAGCGCAGCAACTAGAGCGTACGCTCTGGTACGTGAGTTCATTTGCCAAAAGCTCGAGCACCGCGCGACAACGCAATGCACCCCACAAATGAATCATTACAGGTGCCCTTAAGCCTTCACGATTAAATTAGTTTTTCGCGCCTCCCTCCTACTCAGTTTCTGTAACACCATGTCGACCACTCGCCACTGCCCCCTCCTCATTCTCGGCTCCGGCCCTGCCGGTTACACCGCCGCCGTGTACGCCGCGCGCGCCAACTTGAAACCCGTGCTTATCACCGGCCTGCAACAAGGTGGACAGCTCACCATCACCACGGAAGTTGACAACTGGCCGGCTGATGCCGACGGCGTGCAGGGCCCAGAGCTGATGGAGCGCTTTCAGAAGCACGCCGAGCGTTTCGGTACTGAAATTATTTTTGATCACATTCACACGACGTACCTGAACGAAACGCCAAAGCGTCTGGTCGGTGACAGCGGCGAATACACCTGTGACGCATTGATCATCGCGACCGGCGCGTCCGCGAAATATCTTGGGCTTCCTAGCGAAGAAAAATTTCAGGGCAAAGGCGTCTCGGCCTGCGCAACGTGTGACGGTTTCTTCTACAAGGGACAGGACGTTGTCGTCGTCGGTGGCGGCAACACGGCGGTCGAAGAAGCGCTCTATCTGTCGAATATCGCGAAGACCGTGACCGTCGTGCATCGCCGCAACAAATTCAAGGCGGAAGCTATCCTCGTGGATCGCTTGATGGCGAAGACCAAAGGCGGCAACATGAGCGTGATCTGGGATCACTATGTTGACGAAGTGCTCGGCGACACCTCGGGTGTGACCGGTGTCCGCATCAAGAGCATGAAAGATGGCGCGACACAAGAACTGAAAGCACCGGGGCTGTTTGTTGCCATCGGGCACACGCCGAACAGCGGTATTTTTGAGGGCCAACTCGACATGGCAGGTGGCTTCATCGCGGTCAAGACCGGCACCGATGGCGGCGCGACGTCAACCAATATTGTCGGCGTGTTTGCCGCCGGCGACGTCGCCGATCACGTCTACCGTCAAGCCGTAACCAGCGCGGGTACGGGTTGTATGGCGGCGCTGGATTCTCAGGCTTATCTCGAAGCGTTGCACGGCTAACGGCCCGAAGGTGGAGCCACTTCTATGGTTTCTGGCAAGGACTTGTCCGAACTAGCCTCGCTCGTCAAAATGGAGCGCAAGCTTGCACGACGCGAGCGCCGCGCCGCAGCACCTGCCGAAACCACTAACACTGCCATCGCCCCTGCCGCCGCAGCTCCAGAACCGGAACTCCGCTTCAGCGATTATTTTCGTCCGTGGAGCACCTACAACGATCCGAGCGATACGGATCGCGCTCTGTTTCGCTCGGTCGTTAACGACGCAGTTCCACTTGTCCAGGTACCAACGGCTAACGCCTGTCGTACGCCTCCGCAGCCGATTCCCGTACAGCGCAACGCCGACGAGCAAGCCGCGCTGCTCGCGAGCCAGCTTGCGTTGCACCCGAGCCCGATGAGCTGGGACATCGGTGCCGATGTTGAAGACGAGCAAAGCTACCTGCGCGCTGGCGTGAGCCCCGACTTATTGCGCAAATTGCGTCGCGGGCAATGGACGATCAATGCCGAGATTGACCTGCACAATCACAATCAGGACGAAGCGCACGAAGCGCTGATGGAGTTCATGCGTAAAGCACGCGCCGCTGACTGGCGCTGCCTGCGCATCATTCATGGCAAGGGTTTGTCCAGTCATCAAAAAATTCCGGTGCTGCGCAACAAGGTTCGACGTTGGCTACAACTGAAAGACGAGGTGCTTGCTTATTGTGAACCGCGCCCGAACGGTGGTGGCAGTGGCGCGGTGCTGGTGCTGCTCAAAGGCGCACGGTAACGCTCGAAAAGCCCTCGCCCTTCGCGCTAAGGCGCGCGCGATACCGCAGCACCAACCGGAGCGTCACTCGATTGTTTGACGTCCGGATTCGTCCAGGTTCCCTTAACCTCAATTTCGCGCATCAGGAAGCGCTCAATCGGGTCTTTAGCGAGCTTCTGACCGAGCAGCACAGCCGCGCCGATGGCAGGGTTGGCCGTCGCAAAACCGATGCCGATTGCGGTGGCGGTCGATAAGCTTGGAAACACTCTCACTTGAAGCTCTTGCGTCTCGCGATTCATGTCTGCACTTCCGCGAATCTGCACGCGAGATGACGGCCCGTAGATCGTGAAGCTGTCCGTCCTCGCGATGCCCTCATTGATCGCGACGTCCGCCTTGATTTCGTCGAAAGCCAGGCCCTTACCGAACAGGTCGTCGAAGTTAAGCGTCAGCCGTCGTGGAATCGCTTGCAGCGACAGCACGCCGAGCAATTTGCCGATACCCGGCTCCATTTCGGTGAATCGCCCTTGCGCGGTTTCCAGCGTGAATTTACCGCCTAGTTTTGCGTAAGAAAATTGCGCCGGACTTCCGGGCCAACTGATGGCTCCGTTAAGCGTGCCTGCGCCGCGATCCACGCCCTTGGGCCACCCAAAACGCGCCATGAATTTTCCGGCATCGCTCCACTTCAGAGCGACGTCAACAGAAGTGTCGCCGATGATCGTCGAACCGCCTTTCGGGCGCCATCGCCCACTTGCTTCAATCGAGCCATCCGCGTTCGTGAGTTTCACCTGCTCGATGCGCCATTCGTCGGCGGCAGGTTGCGCGCGCATTTCGAGTTTGCCGAGTTCGCGGCCTTCGCTCACGAAGACGTCGGCAGTCAATTCAAGTTTCGGCCAGCGTTGATTGTCGGCGCTGAGGGATGCCTTTTCAGTGGCACTGACTAGCGCAGAATTGGGCACCGGCGTCGGCCACGAAAAACGCTGCAAACGAATGGCGACCGCGTCGACCGTGCCGGTTTCGGGAGCGGTGTCGAGCGAAATGACGCCGGTGGCTTCTTTGCTGCGAAGTGCCAATCGCCAACGCTGTCCGACCGGTTGCGCGCGCAACGTGACGTCGTTGAATTTGTGAGCATAGAGAATGGCCTCAGTCGCTCGCAAATTGACATTGACGAAATCGGCGCTGGCGCTCTCAGACGGCAGACCGCCGACGCTCTTTTTACCCATCACCGACGGATGATTCAAGAACGCAATGGCAGCATCTGCATCAAGCTTCAGCACCTCGCCGCGTAGCGCATATCCGCGCGTCGGAAGCGCGGTTTTCTGCGCGCCAATGTCAAGCGTTGCGCGCTCCACGACGCGCACGTCCGCCAAATTCACTGCGCTACGCTCAAGAATGGCATGGAGCTGCCCCGGCACCTCAATGGTCAAGCGGTCGCGCCCCTTGTCAAGTGCGGCGCGCTGCACGTTGATTCGCATTGGCAATGCAGGGTCGCGAATCTCGGAATTGACCTGAAACACGCCGTCCAGTGGCCACTTCGGCTGAACCGTCGTCAGGCTCAAATTCATCGTGGTTTCTGGTGCCGCGCCAACACTGACGCTACCCTTGGTCAGCTGTGCCGTGTCCAGTTGCCACTGAACTTGTCCCGTCAGCTGATCAAGGCCGGGATAAGCAAATCGCTCGCGCACTCGCTCGAACGCCGCCGTTCCGGAGGCTTGCGTTTTGACACGTCCAGCCTCGGAGGTAATCGCCACCTTGAGCGGCCCACCCAGCGCCTCAGCAGTCACGTTTTCGCTACGGAAATCAGCTTCGGTAAAACGAATGCTGCCGAGGACGTTGGCGAGCGGCGGAATGTCACCACCCAGTTCCAGATGATTGCCCGCGAACACGAATTCACCGTTGATGCGCGTCTTGTCCATCGCCTCCAACGGGAATGTCAACGACAGATTCAAGCGTCCATTGCCACTCGCTTTTGCTGGCTGCAAAAATCCATCGAGCCAGACATTGACGGGGCTCGTGACTACCCAATGCAAAAAGTCATTCACCGGTGCCGATGCGCTGCCGCGAATTTCGAGTTTGGGTGATTCACTCGCGGTGTCATCAAGCTTCACATCAGTCGCAGCAATCGGTACGCCGGAAATAGTGGCACTGGCGACTTGTGCGGTAATGCGGGTGCCGTGGAACAGCAGTTGGGTATCTATATTTTCGGCGCGTGGCCAATGATCGGCATAGTCGAGCACGCCACCGGTGACATGCCCAGTCAGCTCAAAAGCTCCCAGACGATCATCGCGAAACGGGAAGTGCCAGAGCGGCCCCTTGACGGAAAACCGCGCGTCTTGCACCTTGCCGGCAAGAACGGCTTGTTGCAGCCAAGTGCGGGTGTGAACAGATTGTGATGTGGGCAAGTATCGGTGCGTCGCCGTGGCGTTACCTCGAGAGAGCGTGCCGGACAGATTCGCGACACCCGGTCCCAGTGAATCGCTGTGCCAGGTGCCTTTGATCGTTCCGGCGACGTCTGCGTTTTCGAAGGCAAGCGAGGTGACATCGATATGGGTCACCGCTACACCACTGGCGTCCGGTTTTCGCGCCCACTTAATCGCGCCGCGCAACGTGTCGAACGACAACGGCGCGGTGAAGCGTTTGCCGAAATCGAGTACGGTTGGCGCATTGGGCACAGGCGCGATCTTCAAGTTCTTGCTCCGCGACGCGGGCGCGCCAAGCGTGATGTCGCCCTCGCGCGTTGAGCCCCTAACTGTGGCTGAAAACCCGGTCACACCGGGCACCCCGTCATGCTCCCGCCAGGCGAGATTGGAAAGCTCGCCCGAGCCTTCGACGAAATAGCGGTCTAGCGAAACGTCGACGGCCGTTGCGCTCTGACTCTGATCACGCCAGCTCGCGTCAACGACGCGCACCGTGCCAGTGGGTTGACTGCGCTGCAATTGCGAACGCAGCGCATCCGGCAGTGGTAGCGATTTGGCAATGGCGTTGAGGTTGCCGAGATCGATCTCAGACAAACGCGCCGAACCACCTATCGATTCATCACCCCGAAAATCAACGACGACTTCACCCGTTAGCGCAGCGCTCTTCGCGCCCGATACCGTCACCGCCAACACATCGCGCACCGACCAACGTTGCTGCGTCAATGGGGCTTTGCCGTCACCGCCCGCAAGCGTTTTGTTTCGCCACGACATTCGCCCTGTTAACGCGGCGAGTTCAAGCGGCGCAAGCAAGTTCGCCGCAGTATCAACCTTGAACGTAGCGCCCGCCATAGGGGGGGCAGCAGATGCCCCAGAAGGCAGACGCACCTTCGCCTGACGCACCGCGAGATCGGTGGTGACCGCAACCGGCTGGCCATTGTCAATTTCAAACCACACTTGCAGGCCACCATCGCCCCGCGAGATTTCAAACGGCAACGGAAAATATCGGGTCAAGGTGCCGAGGTCGGCGTAGTCCGTGCGCAGATACGCCTGCCCATCCCAATCACCCATTTTTTTCAGATCGCTGCCCGTGAAATTGGCTCGCACATCAATCGGCGATCCAAGCTCTTGCGGCGGCTCGGCCATCATGCCGATGCTGTGAACCGAGCCACGGTTGAGCAACCGAACATTGACATTCTTCAAGCGTAGCGGCGGCAATTTTCGCCAGTCGTCCTGCCACTCAATTTCGCCGCCCACGATTTGCACCAGCCGCTGCTTCAGCAACCAGTCCATGAACACCGGATCATTCTCACTTTGGCTTGACAGGTCAACGTCAATTCCCGCCACCGTCAACGAGTTTTGTGACGTCCGGCGTACAACCAGTCGCGGCGCACGAATCGTCAATGCGGACAGGCGCGGCTCAAACAGAAAAAGCGACCGCCACGAGATCGTGGTTTCAACATCCGGCAACAGAAGCAGCGGCTTGCCGTGCGCGTCCATAATCTGCAAGCTCGTCAGCTTCAGCTCGGGTGACCAGCCATTCCAGCCCGCCTCAAACCCGCCAATGACGACGCGCTGCCCGGTCAGTCGCGATAGCTCGGAGACCACACGTGGACGAAAACTATCGGCGTTGGGGATCAACCAGAATCGCGTCGCGATAACGGCACCGACAAACAGCAACGTCGCCGCCAACACGCACCAGAACGTCACCCGTATGCCGTGGCCTGACCATCGCTGCCATCCTGATAGCGGAGGACACGGCAACCGCGAAGGGTTAGCCGAAGCGACCAGTGGTTCGGGGTTCTCCTGCATACTCAATGTATTTTAATGACGTCGCTCACTATGGATCAGACCCACGCGATAGACAAAGCGTTCACCTACAGCCGATTTGCGCAGGGCGTCGCGCGCCGCGACCCGGAATTGGTTGCACGCGTTCGCGCCGCACCTAATGCGCGTTTTGATCTGGAGCATCAGCGGGCGGCGCTGTCAGCCTGTTCGGTCGATACGATTGATGGCGATTTGAGGCGGGCGCGACGCGAACTGATGCTGCGAACCGTCGTGCGAGATCTTGGGCTTGATGCGCCGTTCGAGGAAATTGTTTCGGATTTGTCGTCCTTTGCCGACATCGCACTCGAAGCTGCGACCGCAGCACATAGCAAAAAACTGTTTGGCAGCACGGAACCGCCGTTCGGGTTTTCAACTGTCGCAATGGGCAAACTCGGTGCCTGCGAATTGAACGCGTCGTCAGATATTGATGTCGTTTTCGTTTGCGATGAACCGACCAGCGACGCGATGGATAACCTGAATCGACTGGCGCGCGACATCATGCGAACGCTGACCCGCGACATCGATGGCGAATTTGTGTTTCGTGTTGACACCCGCTTGCGCCCGTACGGCGACGCCGGGCCGATGGTGCCGACGCTTGATTTCATCGAGCAATATTTCGTTGCGCAAGGGCGCATGTGGGAGCGCTTGGCGTGGCTCAAGGCGCGCGTGGCGACGGGTAGTTTGGGTGCTGAATTGGCGGCGCTAACGACGCCATTTGTGTTCCGTCGTTATCTCGATTTCGACGCAGTCGCGGGCATGCGCGAACTGCATGCGCAACTGCGTGCAGAGAAGAACGACAACAACAACATCAAGCTCGGACGCGGCGGCATTCGGGAGTTGGAATTCGGGGCACAGTTGCGCCAGTTAGTCCGCGGCGGAAGAGACGTCAGTCTGCGCGCCAAGCCAACGGTGCCGGCCCTTCGCGCGCTGGCAGCGGCGGGCAAGATTGGCCGGGATCAGGCCGATCATCTGATCCGCCAATACCGTTGGCTGCGACGACTGGAACATGTGTTGCAGTATCGCGACGACCAACAAACGCAAACGCTTCCACGCGATACAGGCGAATACGCGTTGCTCGCCGAGGTGCTTGGATACGCCGATGCCGATGCACTGACGTTGGTGTTGATGCAAACACGCGATGAAGTCGCGTTGTTTTTCGATGGCACGCTGACGGGTACCTTCGGCGTCAGCGACGCTACGGCTGTGCAAATTTCCACACGCGCGACCGCGTCGAGTCATTCTGCGTCGATGCCGGAGGCGGCAACGCTCGCTGCGCTTGGCTTCACCGACGCTGAAGCCACAGCAACTTATCTGCGCAGCACGATGGACAGCGCACGTGTACGCGCCCTGCCTGCCGTTAGCAGCGCGCGGATGACGCAATTGGTGCAAGCCGCCCTTAAACGAGCTGCCAGGACAACGACACCCGATGCCGCGTTCAAGCGAACGCAAGATCTGCTCCTCGCCGTCGCCTCGCGCTCCAGCTACCTCGCGTTGATGATCGAGCGGCCCCAAGTGCTCGACAGAGTGGTGGATCTCGCGGCTGCGAGCGACTGGGCGCTACGCTACGTCACGAAGCATCCTCTGCTACTCGATGAACTGATGGACGGACGCACGCTCAGCTCGCCCATTGACTACGGGCAGTGGCGCAGCGATCTCGCCGCCCGCTTTGCCGAGGCGGGCGAGGACGCCGAGCGCGCCATCGACGCGATTCGACATTTTCAGCAGGGAGAAACGTTTCGTTTGCTGCTGAAAGACATCGCCGGATTATTGCCCCTGGAAACGCTGTCGGATCATTTGTCTGCGCTCGCCGACGCGGTGGTTGAGGTCACGCTCGCGCACTTGCTGAAAGCCGCGAACTTGCCCGATAGCGCAACGCTCGCGGTCGTTGCCTATGGCCGCTGGGGGGGCAAAGAGTTGGGCTACGCCAGCGACCTCGATCTTATTTTCCTGATGCCCGATGACGCCGTAGAGCACCGCGATCGACTCACGCGCGTTGCGCAGCGCCTGCAGAACTGGTTGATCACATTGACCGCCGCAGGCCGTGCGTACGACATTGATGTGCGCTTGCGGCCCGACGGCATCGCGGGGCTCTTGCTCTCGACAGTGTCCGCGTTCACCGAATATCAGCGAGAAAAAGCCTGGGCCTGGGAACATCAGGCGCTGACCCGGGCGCGGCACGCAGCGGGCGACGCACAGGTCGGCGCTGCGTTTGAAAAAATTCGCGAAACTATCATCGCTAAAGCACGCGAATGGCCCGCGCTGCGCGACGAAATCATCGCTATGCGCGCCAAAGTTGCGGAAGGACATCGCAACCGAAAGCGCGCCGAACAGTTCGACATCAAACACGACGGGGGCGGTCTGGTTGATCTTGAATTCGCCGTGCAGGCGCTGGTGCTGCGCTATGCCACAACCGAGCCCACGATGCGCGCCAATAACGGCAATATTGCGTTGTCGATTCGCGCTGGCGAACTCGGTTTAGTGGCGCGCAAAGTGGGCGCAAATGCAGCAAACGCCTATCGAGCGCTTCGCTCGCGGCAACATGCACTGCGTCTGCAAGGCGCGGAAAGAGCGGTCGTTCCCGTCGATCAACTCAGCGATGAACGCAGTGCGATTCGCACGTTTTTTGAGGCGGTATTGAACGGAAAATCGGCGTAACAGCTTCTTCATGAAAGTACATTTGCATTGGGGCTAGCAGCTCAAAACGGCAAAAGTCGATGAAAAATCAGCGTTTTTTACTGAAATCAGCGCTTTCAGGCCGCAATTATTTGCTGCACCCGATCCTGCACCGCGCGATCAAACAGCAAACTCAAATGCCCGAGCCCGCGTAGCTCTTCGCAGACGATGCCGCTGCCTTCACAGCGGCCCAACTCGTAAGGCACGACGAGATTGTCATGCTGGCTATAAATGGCGGTGGTGGCGATCGACGAAGCAGCGGGCAAAGCGCTGAGCCACGCACATTCAGGCCGCATCTGCCGCAAGTTTTTTCCCGGCAGAAAATGCGCGGACAAACTGCCGCGATGCGGTGCCCCGAGCGTCACCAACTTCACGATGCGCGACTCACCCACCACCGCGCCGTAACGCGCCAGATACGCACGACAGACCAGCCCGCCCATGCTGTGCCCGACCAAAATAATCGGCCCACTCGGCGCGTTGGCGCGCAGTGCGAGCGCGACTATGTGGCGCTTGAGTTGCCCCACGTAGTCGTCGATGTCAGCAAACATCGGCTTCAAATCAAGGCTGTCCACCAACGCACCGCTTCGCCTGAGCCGCCGTGCAAACAACCACCACACGCCTTGATTGCTGAGCAATCCATGCACCAGCAACACAACGGGCTGCCCCAGCACAGCCCCCTTGCCGATCCGTCGCAAGCGCGGTGCAAACAAAAACGACAGCGGAATCAGCAGCGAAAACGCAACCAGTGTCGCCAGATATTCCAGTCCAATCGTGCGCATCCACGCGCCCAACGGCTGCGCCACACGATCATGATTTTTGAGCCCGGCAAACGCAAAACTCGCCAGCACAAAGAGAAGCCGCACCGCCAGCAAATAGATCGTGATGCAAATCGACAACTCACCCAGCCGCAACATCACGTTATCGCCGAACAGCCGAAATCCCACCGCCGCGCAGATCGTGACTTCGGACAGCAAAAAAGCGATGAGGACAATGGGCAACATGCGGGCTCCGATGGACTACGCGTAGTCTTAGTCCGCCAGACCGTGGCGGACTTACCAATAGCGAAGTATGGACGAGTTGCGGCGTAAATGAATTGTCCTCGTGTCAGCGTGGCACGGCTTTATACGGTGCAAGCGAGCAAGTGAAAATTTGCGAGTAATGTGCGCCGCGATGCAGGTATTTTCAGTTGAATATGCAAGAAATTGGCGATTCAGCTTTTTATTGAAACGCAGTCCACGTGGTGGCTAGACTCGATTTTTAGTAATTATCGACATTTTCACAAATTTGATTCCAGCGCCGATGAAATAGGGCTTTCACGGAAAAGCTGTTGTGAGCCATTTGGCTTAGTTTCAAGCCAGCAGCAGGTCGTGGCTTGAAGTTTCCGCAATCTCAAACTTGTTCCTCATTCTTCCAGCAGTTATAGTAAAAAATTACATTCGCCGTTCAGGACTTTGTCATGCCGTCCGAGCCATCACCAATCATTTCTGTCGACCCCGACGTGATGGGGGGCGTGCCTGTTTTCGCTGGTACGCGCGTGCCGGTACGAGTGCTGCTAGATCACATCGAGGCTGGCGACTCGCTCACTGAATTTCTCGAGGGCTACCCCTCGGTTTCGCATGCTCATGCGGTGGCTTTTTTTGAGGCGGCGGCCAATCGTCTGGTTGCTGCCGTCGTGTGAAAATTCTGCTGGATGAATGCGTTGATTGGCGGCTTGTGCGTTCGCTGCCGCATCATGACGTCAAGACAGTGCGTCAGATGGGCTGGTCGAGCTTCACCAACAGGCAGCAGGTCACCGTCGCCGAATCAGAGTTTGACATGTTCGTAACGTCTGACGCCAACATGATGTATCAGCAATCGTTGACGTCGAGAAAGATCGCTGTGATCGTACTGCGCCCCAAGCGCAATCGATTACCTGAAATTTTGAGCTTGTTGCCGCAGCGACTGGCAGCGCTTGACTCGTGTACTGCAGGTGCGTTCTTTGAGGTGCAAGTACAGTAATTTTGGCCGCACGCGAGCGATACCTATATCGATGGAGAGGTCACGCATCAAGGCCGCATCATCGGCAACGACGTCGGCGACGAATCGGTGACGCCGTCAAGCTGCTAGACGCACGCATCGGCGTGCAGCAGCAATGGGGCAAAGCCCAATGGAGCGCATTCCTGCGTGGTGACAACCTAACCGGCAAAACCTACGCATGCACCGTAATCGTTAACGAAGCCAACCGCAGATACTTTGAACCGGCGGCGGGGCGGACTTGGCTAGCAGGCGCAACCATAACGATGCCTTGGTAATAAGTAGCCCGGAAGGAGCGAAGCGTATTCCGGGAACGCGTCCGCATAACCACCCACTCGCAAGCCCAACGAATCGCCCAACACCAAACCTATGGTCATGTACCGCCGCAACCGAGTAGCCGGTGCCACCTACTTCTTCACCGTAAATCTACGCGACCGTAAATCCACCCTGCTACTCGAGCACGCAACAGCATTCCGCGAAATCGTACGCGGCGTTAAACAACACTTGCCATTTACGCTAGACGCCATGGTCGTCATGCCCAACCATTGGCACGCTGTATGGACATTACCGATTGACGACGACAACTACGCCAGCCGCCTGCGCCTTGTTAAGGCTCGTTTCACGAAGCATCTTGTCAAGCAAGGCATATCCATCGCACAAGATGAACGCGGCGAATACGAGCTATGGCAAAGGCGGTTCTGGGAACACACCGTTCGCGATGACCGAGACTTCGAAGCGCACGTCAACTACATCCACATCAATCCGGTGAAGCATGGATACGTCACGCGTGCTACAGATTGGGAACATTCGACTATTCACGCCTATGTCGAACGCGGTCTGGTGCCTGTCGATTGGGCTTGTGCGTTAGGTGATCGTGGTTTCGGAGAGGATGATTGACTCGACCCGGAATACGCTTTGCTCCTTCCGGGCTACGCTCCTGTCGCGATCAACGCTTGAAGCATCAGGTCGGCGGTCACTGACGCATCTGCGCCTTCGATGCGTGCCACGCGCGCTTGACTGGAATGCATGCGCTTGGCGAGTTTCGGTTTATGTCAATTTCTGGCGCGTTCGCATCGTGCGTGCGGTTTGGCTTGGCTGAGTGACTCTTTAATTTGCAACAACATCAGCTCCTGCTCGGTGAGCTGCAAAAAGTCTTGCGCGTCACCAATCCGCTATCCGGCTGCCTGTAGTTGGGTCGGCGATTTGTTATCCATGACTGAGCGCGTTGAAATGACGCCGAGCTTTAGCGCGTTACTAATTCGGGTTTGGCGGGTTTTTTCTCTTCGGGATGTACAAACCCGATGGGTCGTTTGACGGGTGTGGAAAAGGCGGTATAGGCCAGCTCCCGCATCGCCGTCAGGATACCCACAATAGCCTGATCGTGGCTTTGGAGCTTGCGCTCCAACGCATCAAGCTGATGCGCCATCGCCTTGTTTGCCGACAGCACCGCTCGCAGGCGCACGAATGCACGCACCACGCTGATGTTCACCGCAATGGCATAGCTGCTGTTCAACACTGAAGAGAGTATCGACACGCCCTGCTCGGTGAATGCGTAGGGCGCATAACGACGACCGCCGCGCCCACCACTGCCTGTGCCCGCAATGTTTGATGTCACAGTTTGTGACCTCAAAGCCTCCCACTCTGCCGCATCAAGCTGAAACATAAAGTCTGCTGGAAAACGATCCAGATTTCGCTTCACTGCCTGCACCAGCACTTTGGTTTCAACACCGTAGAGATCAGCCAGATCGGCGTCGAGTAAAACCTTCTCGCCCCGGATCACATCAATATGCTCGGTCACCCGCGCTTGACGGGCACAGTAGGGGTGAGTCGGGCATTCGATAATTTCATTCATCAAGAATACACGGCGCACGTGGGCATCGACAACGTTCGCTGGCCTCGGTCAAAGTAAATAGCGCCAGACGTGATTGTTGGGCGAACCGCATACAGGCGTCTGCGACTATTTTTGATGGGCACGTCTTGCTTAGCCTGATCCCATAATTTCCTACCAAATCGTTTTCGCGCGAAATTGTTGAATTGCAGCGTCATCGGTGACGAGTGCTGCGTCTTCGATGATTGCTTGGGCGGCGAGCATGCGGTCGAATGGATCGCGATGTTCTGCTTCGAAGGTTCCGGCGGTGACCGCGTGTTGATAGGTGATGGCCAGATGCGTAAAGCCGTCTACCTCGATGAGTTCGCCAAAGTTTGTCACCGCATGTTCAGCACCGGGCAGCTTGCCGATGCGGTGCTTGGTAGCAATTTCCCACGCCGAGGCTGCGCTGATGAGAACGACGTTGCTCTTGTTCTTGATGGCGTTGAACGCTTTCTTCGATAGTCGCGGATCGTTCTTCCACCACCAGAGCAGGGCGTGGGTGTCCAAAAGCAGTTTCATCTGCTGTCCTTTAGTCCGGCAGCTTCATCTGCGATTGTTATTCCGGTAGTTTCATCTGCGAGCCTCAGTCCGGCGGCTTCACAGGCCCGTCCGTCCTTCCCAAGCCGCCAGTTCTTCGTCGGGCAGTGGATCGAAAAAAGCGTCGTCAACAATGCCTTTCAAGCGGCCGGGCATGCGCCCCGAGGCAACCGGCGCGAGCGGAACCATGCGCGCGTAAGGCTTGCCCGCTTTGGCAAGGATGATCTCCTGACCAGCATGCGCCTGCTCGAGCAGTTTGGAAAACTGTGTTTTTGCGTCGTGAACGTTGACCAGCATGATTTTTGGGTTCGGTGGAGATCAATAAATTATGACTTAGTCCGATGACTTAGTCACTATTTAACGCATGCGCTCGACTTTGGCGGACGAACTGTGTTGCCATGTAACAGGACGATGATGCATCCTTGTTGACAACACGCATTACCGTACTTTTCGAACTTGGAATGACTTATTTCATCCCCGCATGCCGCGCCAGTTCAAGCATCACAGCTCGCCAACCCTCATGCGCTTTCTCCCCGGCTTTGGCAAAGGCGTCAGCGAACAGTTTCTCCTGCTCGCCCGTGAGTTTGGCTTCGAGCGCGACACCGTCTGCGGTCAAGCGAATTTCGCGCACGCGCGCATCGTGATCGGCTTTGGCGAGTTCGATCAGGGCTTGCGTTTGCAATTGTCGGAGCGGCGCGTTTAGGGCCTGTTTGGTGACGTCCAGTGTGGCTTGCAGCTCGCCAACGCTCATACCCGGCGTGTGGGCGACGAAAAAGAGGACGCGGTGATGCATGCGCGTCAAACCACGTGTGGCGAGGATTCGATCCGGCTCGGCGATAACGGCGCGCAGCGCGAAGTGCATGACGCGCCAGGCTTCGTTCAATGCGGCCTGCGCGATTTCCGGATTTTTCGCCTTATCCGCTTTTACGGGCCTTGCGGTTCTCACGGGCTTCACAGAGCTCTTTTTAGCGGACATAGGTCAATGGTCTTGACATTTATTTTTCATCGTTTCAAAATAGGTCAATGTTGTTGACCTAATGCGCCACCCCGCGTTCGGTTCAACCACAAACAGCGGGCAATTCAGCCCCGCAGCCAAGCGCGATCATCCGTCGCCTTAAAATCTTGATCAATCAACGACGCGAGCTGGAAGCCGCGTCGATCATTTTGGAGCATACCCATGTCACAGGCATCAATGGCGGATCGCGACGGAAAAATCTGGATGGATGGCACGATGGTGGACTGGCGCGACGCCAAGATTCACGTTTTGTCACACACGCTGCACTATGGTTGCGGCGCGTTCGAGGGCGTCCGCGCTTACAAGACCGACAAAGGCACCGCGATTTTCCGCCTGAAAGAACATACGCAGCGGCTGTTCAACAGCGCGAAGATCCTGCGCATGACCATCCCGTTCACGATGGACGTGGTGATCGAGGCGCAGCGTGCGGTTGTGCGTGAGAACAAGCTGGAGAGCGGCTATTTGCGGCCTTTGACGTGGATTGGCTCCGAGAAACTGGGCGTTTCGCCGAAGGGCAACACCATTCACCTGATGGTCGCCGCGTGGCTGTGGGGTGCCTACCTTGGCGACGAAGGCTTGAAGCGCGGCATTCGCGTGAAAACGTCGAGCTACACGCGCCATCATGTGAACATCACAATGACGCAGGCGAAAGCGGTGTCGAATTACACAAATTCCATCCTTGCGAATATGGAAGTGACGGAAGAAGGTTACGACGAGGCCGTGTTGCTCGACGCGTCTGGCTTCGTTTCGGAAGGCGCGGGCGAGAACATTTTTGTGGTGAAAGACGGCACGATTTACACGCCGGATTTGTCGGCGGGTGCATTGAACGGAATCACCCGCAACACGGTGTTCCATATCGCGGCTGATCTTGGGTTGACGATCAAAGAAAAACGTTTGACCCGCGACGAACTCTACATCGCCGACGAGCTTTTCTTCACCGGTACGGCGGCTGAAGTGACGCCGATTCGCGAGTACGATCGCATCCCGATTGGCAGCGGCTCACGCGGCCCGATCACCGAGAAAATTCAGACCGCGTTCTTCGACATTGTCAATGGGCGCAATCCAAAGTATGCGCATTGGTTGACCACGGTTTAAGCCAGATTAGGAGCAAGCAATGAGTGCCGTCAAAGATGAAACCGCAGTTCACGTCACAGCCTCTGATCTTCAGGGGCCGGGCGTTGTGTTTTGCCCGAACCCGAAGATGCCGCTGTGGTCAACGCATCCGAAGGTGTATCTGGATGTGGTAACTACGGGAGAGGCGGTTTGCCCGTATTGCGGCACAAAGTACGTGCTGGACGGGCCTGCGCCGCACGGGCATTAGGCTCAGAGCTGGCGGCGGGGCGCTTGACACACATTTATTGCCATTCGGCCGGAAAAGTGTTCATAATCCTAAAGATGAATTTGCAAATCCTCACTTAATTCGGGTTATCTATGGAAAACGTATCAACCGTCGTTCGCCTGCCCACCTTCGAGCGACGCAATACGACGCAACCGCTTACGCCCGCCGCGCCGGTCAGCGCCAAGGACGCCGCGAGTCTTTTGCTGCGCACGTCGGTGTCGTGCAATACGGCCATCGCGAGCTCGCTCGGCACCTACGGGTTGACCTATCTGGAGTGGCGCATCCTGACCAAAATTGCGGCGAGCGACGGCATCACGATTGGCGCGCTGGCTCAGGCAATTGGGCGCTCGGCACCACAAACCAACAACGCGGTTTATCGTCTCGAAGGCAAAGGCTGGCTGCAGTATCAGGCCGACGTGCGCCCCGGCGTTTGCTACATCACGGAGAAGGCGTGGGTGGTGCTGCCCTATCCTGATGTTCTGATTGACCGACTGGCGCAGCGCATCGAAGCGACGCTGCCAAGCCCGTTTCACATTACGCAGCTACATGTGCTGCTAGAGCAGCTTATTCAGGCTTAGGCGCAGCGGCTTCAACGGCGGCTTTTTCGGCCAGCACTTTGGTGCGCTGCGCCAGTGCAGCGAGGTGTGCGGCGCGCGTTGCCGGCGTCTCTAGCGTGATGCGTCCGAGCAAACCGCTACGGTAATCGTTGAGCAACGTGACCGCGGCCTTTTCATAGTCCGGGCTGCCGCCTTTGATGCGAAAACCACGACGTTTGGCAATGGCCTCGATCACGCCAGGACCGTCGGTCTCATCGGCATTAAGGCCGTAGCGCGCGGTTAGGGCCTCGGGATAGCGCGCAAGCAAAACCTCGCCAAGAAAGTTCGCGACCTCTTCGTCGATGTACGCGTTGACGCCAACCAGATGGCTCGCGGCAAGCAGCAAACCATCAGTTTCCAGCGCAATCTTCGGCCACATCAAACCGGGCGTATCGTGCAGCCAGGTTCCGTCGGCCAGCTCATAGCGTTTGATCAGCTTGGTGACGGCGGGTTCGTCGCCGACCCCTGCAATGCGACGGTTCAAAAGCGCGTTGATCAGGGTCGATTTGCCAACGTTTGGCACGCCCATCATCATCACGCGGAAACGCGGCGTCAGTCCGTCGCTTTGCGCAACAGCACGGTGTGGTGCGAGTAGTTTGGCCGCGGGCAAAACTCGTCCCGATTCACCTGCTTTTTTGCAGGACAAACCGATGGCGGTGACACCTTCTTGCCCGTTGAAATAATCGAGCCACTGCTGCGTAACGGCAGGATCGGCGAGGTCGATTTTGTTGATGACCTTAAGCGCGGGGCGTTGCCGCGCGATGCGCATGGCGTCGATGACCGGATTGCAGGTCGCGGCGGGGCAGCGCGCGTCGAGCACTTCGATCACGACATCGACGCTGCCGAGTGCCGCTTCCGCCTTCCTCTGCGCGACCACCATGTGGCCGGGATACCAGTTGATTGCCATAGTTCAGACTTTCAATAGCACATCAGCTTATCTATGAAAGCCAGCCTGCACAGGGGCTATAACGTTAAATCATCAAAAATCGACTTGAGCCGATAATTCGATTCAGCCCCAATAGATCGGGCGTTTCAGCCAAAAGCTGATAGCCCACACTTCCTCGACTAAATCAATTCAGCCTGATCGCCCACCGCTGGATCCGCTTCTGGCAAGTCCGGCTCGTCAATGCGCTCGATGCCCGAGAGCTTCTCGCCATCGCCCAGATTGATCAGCGTCACGCCCTGCGTAGAACGGCCCGATTCGCGGATCGATTTCACCGTGGTGCGAATCAGCACGCCGCCGGTCGTGATCAGCATGATCTCGTCGTCCTTGCGCACTAGCGTGGCGGCGACAACCTTGCCGTTGCGGGCGCTTTGCTGGATCGCGATCATGCCCTTGGTGCCACGACCGTGACGCGTGTATTCGATGATCGGCGTGCGTTTGCCGTAGCCGTTTTCAGTGGCACATAGCACCTGCTGCTCTTCGTTTTCGGCCACTAACATCGCGATGATGCGCTGGGTTTTGTCGAGCATCATGCCGCGAACACCTCGCGCGGCGCGGCCCATACTACGCACGTCGTTTTCGTCAAAACGTACAGCCTTGCCGCTGTCGGCAAACAGCATCACATCATGCTTGCCATCGGTGAGCGCCGCGCCGACGAGGTAATCGCCGTCGTCAAGATCAACCGCGATGATGCCGTTTTTCTTTGGACGGCCGAAGTTCTCAAGCGACGTCTTCTTCACAGTGCCCATGCTGGTTGCCATGAAGATGAACTTGTTCGGATCGAAATCCTTGGTCGACACAATCGCGGTGATCTTCTCACGCTCTTGTAGCGGAAACAGATTGACAATCGGTTTGCCGCGCGCGTTACGACTGCCTTCCGGCACTTCGTAGACCTTTAGCCAATAGACGCGGCCACGATTGCTGAAACACAGGATGTAGTCGTGGGTGTTGGCGATAAAGAGTTTCTCAACGAAATCCTCCTCTTTCGTCGCAGTCGCCTGCTTGCCACGACCGCCACGCTTCTGCGCGCGATATTCCTCAACCGGTTGCGCTTTGAAGTAGCCACCGTGGGTCAGCGTCACCACCATGTCCTGCGGCTTGATGAGATCCTCCATCGAGGTCTCCTCAGCGTTGAACACGATCTCAGAGCGGCGTTTGTCGCCGAACTTTTCTTTGATCTCGGAAAGCTCGCCCTGAATGATTTCGGTGACGCGCTCAGGCTTCGAAAGAATGTCGAGCAAGTCCTGCACGGCAGAAATGACTTCTTTGTATTCGCTGATGACTTTGTCAGATTCAAGCGCGGTCAGGCGCTGCAAACGCATCTCAAGGATGGCCTTGGCCTGAACGTCGGTCAGGCGATAGGCCTGCTCTTTGACCTGCCAGCAGAAATCGGGCGTCACGCCATCAGGACGCAAAAAGTCCACGTTGGCGCGCGAAACCATCTCTTTAACGAGATCAGACTTCCACAGCTTCGAAGTCAACGCAACTTGCGCCTCGTCTGGCGTGGCCGATGCTTTAATCAGCTCGATGATCGGATCAACGTTGGCGAGCGCAACGGCCAGACCTTCCAGAATGTGGGCACGGGCCCGCGCCTGACGCAACTGAAACTGCGTGCGACGGGTGACGACTTCGCGACGGTGCAGGATGAACTGCTCAAGGAAGTCTTTCAGATTGAGCAGACGCGGACGCATGTCCACGAGCGCAATCATGTTCATGCCGAAGCTGTCTTGCAGCTGCGTGTTTTTGTAAAGATTATTGAGGACGATGTCCGGGATTTCGCCGCGCTTCAGCTCGATGACGACGCGCATGCCCGATTTGTCGGACTCATCGCGCAGGTCCGAGATGCCTTCAAGACGCTTGTCACGAACCAGCTCGCCGATTTTTTGCAACAGCGTCGATTTATTGACCTGATAGGGAATTTCGTCAACGATGATGGCCTGGCGATCCGTCTTGCCAATCGGCTCAAAGTGCGTCCGCGCGCGCATCACCACGCGACCGCGACCGGTGCGATAGCCGTTAACCACGCCCTCGATGCCGTAAATGAAACCACCGGTCGGGAAATCGGGTGCCGGAACGTGCTCGATCAGCTCGTCAATCGTCATATCAGAGTTTTTCAACAGCGCCTGCACGCCGTCGATGACTTCCGCCAAATTGTGCGGCGGAATGTTGGTCGCCATGCCCACGGCGATGCCGGACGATCCATTCACCAGCAGATTCGGAAATTTGGCCGGCAGAACCGTCGGCTCCTGCTCTTTACCGTCGTAGTTGGGCTGGAAATCGACGGTTTCTTTGTCGAGATCGCCCAGCATCTCGGCTGCGAGCTTTTGCAGGCGGCACTCGGTGTAGCGCATCGCCGCAGCGTTGTCGCCGTCGACCGAGCCGAAGTTGCCCTGGCCGTCGACCAGTTCATAGCGCATCGAAAACGGCTGCGCCAGACGAACCAGGGTGTCGTAAATAGACGCGTCACCGTGCGGGTGAAACTTACCCATGACCTCGCCGACTACGCGCGCGCACTTCACATACGGACGGTTATGAACGTTGTTGGCTTCATGCATGCCGAACAGCACGCGGCGATGCACCGGTTTCAGGCCGTCGCGAACATCGGGCAGCGCGCGCCCCACAATCACGCTCATCGCGTAATCGAGATACGACGTGCGCATCTCCTGTTCGAGACTAATCGGTAGCGTTTCTTTGGCGAATTGATCCATGCGACGGGTGAGAACCTATTTTCGAGCGGTGAACAGTGCCCGCTGACGGATTCGAAAGGGGCAACCTATGATTTTAATCTGTCGCGAGCGCCCGCCGACAGTCCTCTACACCGATCTCGTTGCGTATCTGCCACAGATGTTCACCGGAATCGTCAGCGAACCCCTGCCGGATGACAGTTGCGCGTTGCAAGGCGGAAATAGCCAGTGTTATATTGCGTCAGGAGGGAGCTTTGTGCCGCACACTTGGGTAAGTTTGAGTGCGTTCATTGCAAAGTAGCCCGTGACATCGTCTCAAGCCTTCAAGGGGTACAAAATCAATGAAACTTCGCTTAATCGCTAGCGCTGTCTCGAGTGCAGTGGTTGCGCTTACCGCGGGTGTAGTCTTCGCGCAAGCCAATCCGGCCAACAGCGCCTATCTACTGTCCGCCACTGGCGCCGCAGACAACAACGTCGTTCGCAGTGGCCGCTACGGCACCAATAACGCTTCGTGCAATCTGTGCTGGCGCACTGGTTTCTGGACGCCAGCGATGGCTATCGCTGAATGCGATCCAGACCTCGTGAAGAAGGCTGTTGCGCCTGCGCCTGCCGCTCCGTCCGCTCCAGTGGCTCCACCTGCTGCATCGGCTCCGACAGCACCTGTTGCACCACCAGCCGCTCCAGCAGCGCCAGTCGCACCACCCGCACCCTCTGTCCAGAAGATCACGCTCGCTTCGAAAGCGCTGTTCGACTTCGACAAGGCAATACTCAAACCTGAAGGCAAAGCCGTTCTGGATCGTGAAATCGTTTCGCGCATCAAGGAAGTGCAAAAGCTTGAGCTCGTACTCGTGACCGGTCACACCGACCGTTTGGGTTCGCAGCAGTACAACCAGAAGCTCTCCGAGCGTCGTGCCGCTGCGGTGGCCGCCTACCTAGCAGGTGCTGGCGTACCAAAAGACAAGATCGAAACCCTCGGCATGGGCAAAACCCAACCGGTTCCAGGCGTCGTTTGTGAGCAGAAGAACCGTAAGGCTCTGATCGCTTGCCTACAACCGCATCGTCGTGTTGAAGTCGAAGTCAAAGGCGAAATCGTTATCCGTCGCTAAGCCGTTTCGGTTACTCGCTTGTAGCTTAACCTCGCTCCGGCGGGGTGACGCTGAAAAACCCCGCTCCGGCGGGGTTTTGTATTTCTAACGCCTGCAGAATGCTCGCAACCGCACAAATAGGTACGTCCTCATGAGTCCCATCGGTAACACCCTGATCTCCGCCCGCTGGCTAATCACTGCCACGGCGAACGGAGTCCGCACGATTGAGCATGCAACGCTGATTTTTAACGAGGCTGGCATCATCATCGCGCTCGGCAGCGCCGCTGAACTCGCCAACAGCGAAAACATCGCCAACCGAATCGATCTACCGAACCACTTGCTCGCCCCCGGCCTGATCAACGCTCATTGCCACGCCGCAATGTGCCTGTTGCGCGGAGCGGCCGACGATTTACCGCTGCCTCGTTGGTTGCACGAGCGCGTCTGGCCGATGGAGGGCGAACTCGTCGACGAAGCCTTCGTGCAAACCGGAACACAACTCGCCGCTCTGGAAATGCTGCTGGGTGGAACGACCACCTGTGCCGATATGTATTTTTACTCACGCGCGGCAGGTCGCGCCTTTTTGTCCGTCGGCATGCGTGGCGTCCTCGCCCTACCGGTGATCGATTTTCCAACGCGCTACGCATCAGATGCTGACGCCTACATCACGACAGGTTTACTGGTTCGCGACGAATTCGCGGACGAGCCATTGCTCTCGTTCGCCCTGGCGCCACACGCGCCATACACCGCGAGCGACGCCACGTTTACCCGCGTGCTCGCGTTCGCCAACGAACTGGGCCTGCCCGTTCACACGCATCTGCAGGAAACCGCGCAGGAAGTAACCGACGCCGTTGCGCAAACGGGTGAACGACCCACCGCGCGCATGGCCCGTCTCGGTGCGCTCGGGCCTGACTTTTTTGCCGCCCACGGCGTGCATTTGAATGACGAAGACATAGCAACGCTCGCGCGCCACGGTTCATCCGTCGTGCACTGCCCTTCGTCGAATTTGAAGTTAGCCAGCGGCCTCGCGCCCATCGCGCATATGCTCGCAGCGGGCATCAACGTCGGCCTCGGCACCGACGGCGCGGCAAGCAACAACCGCCTCGATATGTTCGAAGAAATGCGCCTCGCCGCGTTGATCGGCAAAGTACAAGCCAACGACGCCTCCGCTGTCAATGCCGCACAAGCCTTCACGATGGCGACCATGGGCGGCGCACGCGCAACGGGTTTGGCCAACGTCACCGGCTCGCTGGAAATCGGAAAGGCCGCAGACATGATCGCCATTTCGCTCAACTCGCCCGGCATGACGCCCCTGTTCGACCCTGTTTCGCAGTTCGTCTATGCCGCAGCGCGCGCTGACGTCAGCGAAGTTTGGGTCGCCGGCGTCCTGCGCGTAAAACACGGCGAACTAACCGGCGCAGCAGCCCACACGATGTCAGAATTGGCACCTAGCATCCGAAGCATCAGCGAGCGCGTCGCAGCGCTTCGCAAGTAAAAAAGCAGTCCCCATGACCTCCGTTCACGACCACGGCAACGGCAACGGCAACGCCGATCCGAAACACAATGCCGATCCGGCGGAACTCGCCAAATTCTCAGCGCTCGCCAGCCACTGGTGGGACGAAAACGGCAAATTCCGTCCACTGCACGACATCAACCCGCTGCGTCTGGCGCTTGTGGAGGAACACGCGGTGGGCGTGAAGGGCAAAAAAACCATCGACATCGGCTGCGGTGGTGGCCTCGTCTCTGAAGGCCTCGCGCGCATGGGCGCACAAGTGACTGGCATCGACATGGCGACCAAAGCGCTTGCCGTCGCCAAACTGCACGCGCTTGAATCAAACATCGTTGTCAACTACCGCGAAATCACGGCGGAAGCGATGGCCGACGAGGCCGCAGGCCAATTCGATATCGTCACTTGCCTCGAAATGCTCGAGCACGTCCCCGATCCAGCCTCTGTCGTCGCCGCCTGCGAGAAATTGGCGAAACCCGGTGCGCACCTCTTTTTCAGCACCATCTCGCGGACGCCGAAAGCCTATGCGCTAACCGTTCTCGGCGCGGAATACGTGCTCGGTTTACTGCCCAGAGGCACTCACGAATACGCGAAGTTTCTCAGGCCGTCCGAGCTAATCGGCTTCGCCCGAGCGGCGGGGCTAGAGCTGGTCAAAATGCGCGGAATGTCGTACAACCCGCTCACCCACGTCGCAAAATGGTGCGAGGACACGAATGTGAACTACATCGCGGTGCTACGAAAACCATGACAGCTTTCTTCTGAAATCAAGGATTTATAGCGGCTCAACGCGGATTTAGCAATAAGTCGACAAGCGCAAATTTTCGCCTTCAGTCCGCGTAAAATATAGGTTTCAGCGAAAAGTTACAAGGTTTTAATCCCCAAGCCAAGTCGCTCAATCACGACCTTTTGCTTGACATACTGATCGGCCATGAACCTGGTGTAATCCGCCGTGTTCATGTAGATCACCGACTGATCGTACTTCTCGAATGACGCGAGCACGACCGGGTCTTCCAGCGTTTTCTTGAAGGCATCATGCAAGCGTTTAGTCAGCTCAGCGTCCATACCTTTGGGTGCGCCGATACCGTACGGCGAATCGGAGATCGTGTCGTAGCCCAGCTCCTGCAAGGTCGGTACATTGGGGTAGCGTTTGGTGCGTCTGCTGCCATAGGTCGCGAGCAGGCGCAGATTGCCCGCGTCCACCTGCGGAGCCCAGCCCGTGGAATCGCTGTGCGACATGACGTGCCCGCCGAGCAGCGCCTGCACACCCTCCGCAACGCCTTTATACGGAATGTGTGTGAGCTTGATGCCCGCGACCGCCGCGAACTCTTCGACCGCGAAACTTGGCGTGCTGCCAACACCCGGCGATCCGTACGTGAATCGTTCGGGGTTCGCTTTGGCGTATTCAACCAAGTCCTTGATGCTCTTGATCGGCGAATCGTTGCGCACGACGATGCCAAATGTGTAGCCGGTCAAGCAGGCGATATAGGTGAAATCCTTGAGCGGATCGAACTGCATTTTCTGCATATGCGGCTGGCGCACGACGCCGAGGGTGATCTGCGTGAGCGTATAGCCGTCAGGCGCTGCCTTCAGTAGCTCGTTCGGCCCCAGCATTCCGGTAGCACCCGGCTTGTTTTCCACGAGCATCGTGCCGCCAAGAATTTTGCCTGCGCTCCCCGCGATGATGCGCATCACGGCGTCGGTCGTACCGCCCGCGGGCCACGGGCAGATCAGACGAATGGGTTTTGCCGGAAATGCCTGCGCGTTAGCGGAACCGGGAAGCGCTGACGCAGCAGCGATGGCAAGCGACGCCTGTACAAACTCGCGACGTGACGAATTGACTTCACTCATGAGAACCTCCTTGTTCGGAGCCTCGCTCAAGCGGCGATTGCACTACTCCGTAACGCCGAATGTAGGGCAGCACTGAACGAGCGTCAATGCTCCAGATACGAAACGGAATAGCTACTGCGGTTACTGCGTGGCGTCTCGCCGAGCGCAGATGACGTTATTCGAAATCTGGCATCGGTGGCGCGCTCGGCGCACTGCCCTCGACATGCGGCACGGCACCTGCACCGGGTCCGCGACCGCGACGACGACGACCGCGTTTGGCGTCTGCGCCACCCGCCGGGACGTTGCCGCCCGCTTGAGCATAGCCAGCGTTCCCGCTATTACCAACGTTCCCTGCATTCGCGCCACTGCGTCCGCCGCGCCCGCCTCTGGCATTTCCGTTGCCGCCACGGCCCGCGTTGCCGCCTCGGCCAGTGTCGGTGCCTCGGCCCGGGTCGGCGCTATTGCCCGCATTTCCGCCGCCACTGCCTCGATATCCAGGTGCCACGTTGCCGTTGACTTCGCCGTTGGCACCACGCTTCACCTTGTTGCCGGGTGCACGTTGACGACGACCGACGGTCTGCATTTCTGTTGCGCCACCGAAGCCGGGGAATTGTTGCTGCTGCAACGGCGCTGGCGTTGCGCCTGCGCCGCCCATACCTGTACGGAAGCGGGGGCCACCGCGACCTTGTGCACCTTGACCTGCGCCACCACGACCGCCCTGACGGCGACCGCCACGTCCCTGTCCTGCGCCCCCGTCAGCGGGTGCGGGGTTGTAGATCGCTTCATGCTCAGTCGCCGAACGCATGGGTCCCAGAGGCTGCTGCGGAATCCGATTACGACCACCGAAGCGCGCGGCTTTTTCGAGCTTCTTCTTCGAGCGCAGACCGACCGATTCAAGAATCTCGAACGTCTCGGCTTCATCGAGCAATTTCGATTGCCCGCGCTTCAACCACGACGGCATTTGCACGCAGCCATAGGTCGTACGAATCAGACGGCTGACGACCAGACCCATGTGCTCAAACATACGCCGAACTTCGCGGTTACGGCCTTCATTCAACGTCACGCGATACCAGTGATTGGCGGCATCGCTATCACGGTCAATACGATCAAGCGAAAGCAAACGTGCAGGCCCGTCATCAAGCTCGATGCCGTCCATCAACGCATCTTCCTGCTCCGGCGTCAGCTCACCCAATGTGCGCACCGAATACTCACGCAAAATTTCGTAGCGCGGATGCATGAAGCGATTAGCCAGTTCACCGTAAGTGGTGAACAGCATCAGGCCTTCGGAGTTGTAATCGAGACGACCGACCGCGACCCACTTGCCGTGATCGGGCCGGGGCAAGCGATCAAACACGGTGTCACGCTGCTCGGGATCATCGCGGCTGACGATTTCGCCGGACTGCTTGTGATAAATCAGGATGCGCGGATTGTCGTCACCGAGCTTGACCGTGACCTTGCGGCGGTTGACGTGAACGCGGTCTTGTTCGTTGACGATCTGGCCAACGCGGGCTTTGACGCCGTTGACGTCCACTTCGCCGCGCTCGATCAGCGCTTCCATGTTGCGGCGTGAGCCCAAGCCCTGTTGCGCGAGAACTTTGTGCAGGCGCTCACCGTCGCGTTCGCCCTGATCGTTGACGCCGGAAACGATTTCAGTTTCCGCCGGTTCAATCGCGTTGCCTTCATCGTCGAACATCGCGACCGAATTTGGCAAATGCGGCTGAATCATGCGGTCGCGCGGGCCTTGGCCGATGCGAACAGGTGGCGCGCTTTGAGCACGCTTTTCACGATGATTGCGATTGCGTCGCGCCGAACGATCCATCGGACGGCTTGGGTCACCGAATGCGCCAGGATTGGGGCCAAATGCAGCAGAACCGTCTCCGGAATCATCAAGCACCCAGTTGGTGATACGCGGCGTCGCGGTTGAATGCTCGCCATCCACACTGGAGACCGCCGCGTCGCTGTTGGCTTCGCCGGTGGCTACTGAGTTGGGGGCGTACGGCGCGCGCGGTTGCCGTGGGCCGTTACGGTCATCGGAACCAGCGCGCGAGTTGCGACCACGACCGCCGCGACGATTGCGACGTGGGCCGCGTTCAGTGTTCGCGCTGTTGTTCGCGCCTTCGGCTGATGGTGCCAAATCCGTTGAGCTTGCGTTGGTCGCCTGACCGCTATCGACACCGAGTGCGCTGTCGTTCGTGACGAACGCCGCACCGTCTGAATTGGCAGCACCTTCGATTCTCGGAGGACGCTGAACACGTGGCTCTCGCGGCTGACGTGGCACGCGCGGTGGACGAGCGGGCCTGACTTGCACCTCGCCCGACGCGTCTGATGCGCCTTGCACGGCTTGCTGCGGCTGATCATCAGCGTTTGCTCGAGTCGATTGCGAATCCGGTGGCACGCCATCAGGCGTAGCAGCGCGAGGTGCGCGCTGCTGGCGCGGCGGCCTCGCAGGCCGTCCGTTCTGAGCGCCTGCGGGCCGATCAGCACGCGGTGCTCGCGCACCTTGCGCGCCCTGCTTCATTTTTTTCGCGAACGCTGGATCGACGTTGCCGTTCACATCCCCCGGTTCGTGATCATCGAAATTGCCAGCGTCGGAATCATGCATGTCATTCATCTTTAGTGAACGGTCGGGGAAGTAATAACGGTTGGAATCATGGTCTCTCCAGGCGGGACGTCGAACAACTCATCGTCTGAGTTTTCGGCGGCGGCCATCAAGTTGTGAACTGAGGCCTCAGCATCAATCGATAAAGCAGGCGAGGTATCAATGCGGCCCTGCTCGGGATACACCGGTTCATGCGGAACTTCCGGCAGCTCAAGCGCCGGATGCGCGTCAAGGTCGGCCAGCGGTGGCAGCTCGGACAGCGAGCGCAAACTCAGGTCGTTCAAAAACGCTTTGGTCGTGGCGTACAGCGCGGGGCGACCCGGCGTGTCTTTGTGACCAATCACCTCGACCCAGCCGCGATCTTCCAGCGCCTTCAAAATATTGGTCGACACGGCAACGCCGCGAATCGCCTCAACCTCGCCACGCGTCGCCGGCTGTCGATAGGCGATGATGGCGAGCGTCTCCATCACGGCGCGTGAATATTTCGGCGGCTTTTCCGGCGTCAGGCGATCAATGTTGATCTGCATTGCGGTTCGCGTCTGAAAGCGATAGCCCGAGGCGACCTGCTTAAGCTCGATGCTGCCGCGCTCTTTCCATTCATTGGTGAGATCGGCCAGCAACAGGCGCACCGTTTCGGTGGGCACCGGCGGATCAAAAACTTTGACGATTTCGTCTAGGGGAAGCGGTTCGTGGCTGGCCAGCAAGACCGTTTCCAGTACGCGTTTGGCGTGGGTGAGTTCGTCCAATGAAGGGCTCTATGGTTTGTGGGCAATGGAAAACGCCATTGCGAACGTACCCCTAAAACGAAAAAGCAGGAAAAGCGCTACGCCGCTTGGTCGTTCGCCGCATTTGTGCTGGTGGCCGCAACCATCACTCCACCGTCACCGGCGAGCTGCACATAAATGGGGCTAAAGGGTTCAGTTTGCGCGACCGATATCAGTCGTTCGCGCGCTAACTCCAGAATCGCGAGGAAAGTAACAACGACCATTGAAACAGTGGCAGTTTCCTCGAACAGTTGACCGAATTCTACATGCAAGCCGGGTTTGAGCTTCCGGAGCAGATAACTCATGCGGGCGCGCACTGAAAGTTGGTCGCGTGAAATGAGGTGCGTTTTGTTGAGTTTGGCGCGTGCCAGAATGCCTGCCCAAGCGCGGCGCAGTTCCTCTGGCTCAACGTCGGGCATGCGCATCGACGTCTGTTTTTCGAAGATGACCTGCACCACGGCATAGTCACGCTCAGCCTGCGGCAGATCGTCCAGACCCGCAGCAGCGAGCTTCATTTGCTCGTATTCGAGCAGGCGCTTGACGAGGGCTGCGCGCGGATCGGCCTCTTCCTCAGTTGTCACTGGCGGACGCGGCAACAGCATGCGAGATTTGATCTCGATCAGCATCGCGGCCATGAGCAGATATTCGGCGGCAAGCTCAAAGCGCTGCGACGATTTCATCGTCTCAACATAATCCAGATATTGCCGCGTGAGTGCGGCCATCGGGATGTCGAGAATGTTCAGGTTCTGCTTGCGGATGAGGTAGAGCAGCAGATCAAGCGGGCCCTCGAAGGCATCGAGAAACACCTCCAGCGCTTCCGGCGGGATGTAGAGATCCTTCGGCATCTCGCCGAACGGCTGGCCGTAGATTTTGGCGAGCGCGTGCTCGACGACCTGAGCGGCTTCGGGGGCGATTTCGGCTGGGGCGGTGACTACATCCATCAATCAGGTGTTCAAACGTATTTCTGTGGGTGCGGTGCTACCGCGACTCCCCCAAACCAACGAATCGCGGTAGCACCGCTCCTACAGATCAAAACCTACGCTACTTTCATCTGCCGAATGTGCGTCGGCCCTGCGCGAGCGACTACGGCACCTTCGACGTCCTTGCGCAACCCAAACTCGAACGCGAGTTCAGCTGCGACGAAAATCGGACCGATGGCGAGCCCCATGATGTCATCGACAAACGCCGGTTTTTTGCCTTCGTAGTAGTGGCCGACAAACTGGAACACCCAGCCGACGACGAACATGCCAACGCCCGCAATCAACCAGTTCATGGTGCTTTGCACTGCAAGCCACTGCCCGAGCCACAGGCACGCGAGCAGAAATACAGTCATCGCAATACCGAAGCGGACATCAAGTCTCAGATAGAAAATCGCGGACAAACCAACGATAAAAAGTGCGGGCGAAATCGCCACACCATCGGCGTGCATGAACACAGGTCGCGAAAGCAAAATCACGACCGCCGCAACGATCATGGGAATGCCGATGAAGTGAGTCGCGATATTACGTTTGTCGCGGTGATACGCCGCGTACTGGCTCAAATAGTCAACAAATGATTTCATGGTTTCCTCTTTGTTGGGTTGGTAAATCAGCGCGAACGAAAGGCTACTAAACCTTCGCCAGCCCCATCGCGGCGCGAACTTCAAGCATAGTCTCTTCCGCCACGCGACGCGCCTTGGCGCAACCATCGTGCAGGACTTCTTTCACGTAACCCGGCTTCGCTTCAATCTCTTTGATGCGTGCCTGCATCGGTGCGAGTTCAGCGTTGATCGCGTCAATCACCGGCTGCTTGCATTCGAGGCAGCCAATGCCAGCCGTGGTGCAGCCTTGTCGCACCCACACTTTGGTTTCGTCGCTCGAATAAACCTGATGCAGCGTCCACACCGGGCATTTGTCTGGATCGCCGGAATCGTTGCGGCGCGCGCGCGCGGGATCGGTCGGCATGCGGCGAACTTTTTGCTCCACCAAGGCTGGTGTTTCACGCAAATCGATGCCATTGCCGTAGCTCTTGCTCATCTTGCGACCATCGAGTCCGATCACTTTGGATGTAGGCGTCAACAACGCCTGCGGCTCCGGCAGGATGGTTTTGCGCGCACCGGTGAGAAAGCCAAGCAGCGTTTCTTTCTCCGCATTCGAGATCGAACCCGCAGCCATCACCAGTGTTTTCGCCTGCTCCAGAGCCTCAGCGTTGCCGTCCTGATTAAACGCAATTTTCAATGCTTGGTACTGCTTCCCAACTTTGCCGCCGAGTTTCCTGATCGCGGCTTCTGCCTTCTCCGCAAAGCCCGGCTCTCGACCGTAAATGTGATTGAAGCGGCGCGCAATTTCGCGGCTGATTTCAAGGTGCGACACCTGATCTTCACCGACCGGTACTTTGTTCGCGCGATAAACAACGATGTCCGCAGTTTGCATGAGCGGATATCCAAGAAAACCGTAAGTGGTGAGGTCTTTCTCTTTCAGATTTTCCTGCTGCTCTTTGTACGTCGGCACCCGCTCCAGCCAGCCGAGCGGCGTGATCATGCCGAGAAGGAGCGACAGCTCAGCGTGCTGCGGCACCTGGCTTTGCAGAAAGATCGTCGATTGATTCGGGTCGAGTCCCGCCGCGAGCCAGTCGGTGACCATGTCAAAGGTCGATGACTCAATGACACGCGAATCATCGTAATGGCTCGTAAGCGCATGCCAATCCGCCACGAAATAAAAACACTCGAACTGCGGCTGCAATTTCACCCAGTTTTTTAGCGCGCCGTGATAATGGCCGATGTGCATGAAGCCGGTCGGACGCATGCCGGAAAGGACGCGATCTTTGAACATAAAACCTAAAGCCCTACCAGCGCGCCCAACGCCTGATAAGTGATTTTGTAAAGAGGAAACAGGATAGTGCCGAGAATCCCGGCGACGGCGAGGCCAAGCACAATGAATAGGCCGTACGGCTCCATGCGCGAATAGGTGTACGACATGGAACGCGGCAGCAAGCCTGCAACAATGCGACCACCGTCGAGTGGCAGAATCGGCAGCAAATTGAGCACCATCAGTCCAACATTCCAGCCGATGCCAGCCTGTGCAATGGCGTCAATAGCCGGGAAATCGTTGACTTTCAAAATGATCGCCCAGCCAATCGCCATCACCAGATTCGCTGCAGGCCCAGCAGCAGCCACCCAGATCATGTCGCGCTTGGGGTTGCGCAAATTATTGAAATTCACCGGCACCGGTTTCGCCCAGCCGAAGAAGAAGCCACCAATCGCGAGCGTCAAAGCGGGCACTGCAACCGTACCGACCCAATCGATGTGCTTGATCGGATTCAGCGAAATGCGGCCCAGCATTTCAGCCGTGCGGTCACCGAACACGCGGGCAGCGTAGCCGTGCGCAGCTTCGTGCAGCGTGATCGCGAACAAGAGTGGGATCGCATTAACTGCGATCTTGTAGATGATGTCGTCCATGAGCCTATTTTAGAGGGGCGCGCTCTGCGCGACTTTTTCTGAGTTTGGGGCATTGCAACGTCACACAATCAAAAAGAAAAAGGCCGCGTCGCTCATCGCGTACGCGGCCTGAATGTGTGCCTTACAGAGAAGTAACTAACTATGACCGATCAAATCAGACTCAGAACTTGTGACGTAGCGAAAACTGGGTCGAAGTGGAATCTTTGCCACCGAACGCCGTCACGCCACCGAGGAAGCCGTTGCCACCGGCCAAAGCTTGCCCGTTGGCATTATTGTTGACTTGCGTGACAGCCAGTGTGACATCGGTGCGCTTCGAAAACGGGTAGGTGAAGGCAACGCCATAAGACTCGGAATCAGCGTTGGTGGCACGCCGATCATCAAATCGCGAGTAGCCAATGGTAATCGTGGATACGCCCAATGGAATGCGCGCGCCGACGTGGTACAGCTTCGCGTTCTGCATGAAGCGCGGCAGGATGCCGCTGTCGATCAAGGTCGCTGGAACGCCGCCCGCCAGCAAGCCTGCGCGCAGCTCAGGTGCGGACGAACCGTTCGGCTCCTTGATCGCTGCGTAGAGACCAAACAGATTGACGAAACCGGCGTTGTAATTGGCACCGACAGCGAACGTGTTGAGCGACTTTTGGCCCGCGCTGTTGGTGCGTTCGTTGTAACCGACCCCCGCGCCAAACTGACCCGACTGATAGCCACCGTTAACGCCAACCAGACGCCCGTTCTTGGTGCCCGCTGAGTTCTCGCCGAACGCGTAATAACCACTGCCGAAGAAGCCGTTCAATTCGATGCGATACAGCACCGAATTGCTCTCACGTATATCGACACCGGCCGGAATGCCGGAGAGTTGACCGGGGGATGCCGCTGTTGAATTGGCGAAGGCGTCAAAGCGATTGGTGATCTCAAAGGCCGGAGTGTATTGACGGCCCACGAGCACCGCGCCGTAAGGCGTGATCAAACCGACGAACGCCTGTCGGTCAAACAATCGGCCTGGCAAATTGACGCCGAGCGAGGTACCGACTGCACCGTTGAGCGCGGCTTGCACGGCCGGAGGGAGCCCCGCCAAAAAGCGATCAGGCAATTGGCTGCCAGAAATCGTGCGATTGCTTAACGCACCAGTATCGGCCTCAAAACGGCTCTCCAGGACAAACGTGGCCTTCATGCCGTTGCCCATATCCTCGGTACCGCGAATGCCCCAACGCGAGCCCTCCATGATGCCGCTGGCCACTTGCGTGATGGCACCGCCTTTTACACCAGTCACGTGCTGGACGCCCGCATCAACGACGCCGTAGAGCGTGACGTTGGCGGTTTGCGCCAACGATTGGGTGACGGCGAGCGAGAGCGGGAGCACAGCAAGCGCTGTGGCGCTGCGGGCAAAGATTGAGCTTAGTTTCATGGGGCCTCCTTGTTGCGTTTTCCGTCGGGCGCAACGTCTGACGCAGCCCGAACCTATATTGCCATTCTGCACGGAAACCGTACGCTGGGGTGAACTACGCGCTGGGATCGGTCCGCCAAGCCGACCCGTGTTGCGAGGTCGCAACCGGATGGCGTTTTAATCGGGGCAGGAGGATCAAAAATCTTTGATCTTCGCTATAACTTTTTCATGTAACGACCATTTTTATGGGGCTATACCGCTATTTGTGCTTAAGTCGACAAATTAAAAAAAGGCTCGCTAGCCCCATTGTAATGGCGATCTCGCCGCAAAGCTATATTCGATCCAACCACCTCCGGGCGCTCACCCCTTGACCGCCCCCGCCGTCAATCCGCTAATCACCTGACGCGCCGCGAGGAAGGTGAACACCAGCGGCGGCAACGCAATCAGCGTGGCCAGCGCCATCAGTTTCCGCCATTCAACGCCAATGTCGGTGACGAACAGCTACGCGGCAACAGGCAGCGTGCGGGTGGATCGATCAGTCAATACCAGCGCCAGAATAAACTCATTCCACGCGATGCGAAACGTAAAAATCGCCGCGGCAGCGAGGCCAGGACGAATCAGCGGCAGCATGCTGCGGACGAACACTTTGAACGGTCTGCAACCGTCTATGGCGGCGGCCTCCTCCAGCTCCACCGGCACTTGCAGCACAAATCCGTAAAGTAGCCAAATCGTGAACGGCAAATTCACCGCAACATAAAGAAGTATTAACCCCGCGAGCGAATTCGTGAGCCGCCATTCGCCCCAGATCATGAACACAGGCACGGCGATCACGGCGAGCGGCACCGTGCGAAGCATCAGCGTGCCGTACGCCAGCGTTTTGCGGCCCGCAAACGAAAAGCGCGCCATGCCGTAGGCGGCCATACAGCCGAGCAATAGCGTGATCGCCGTGGCGACGACCCCGACGATGAGCGAGTTGATTAGGTAGTGTCTGACAGAAAAGCCCCTAATTCGCAAACTATGCGGTGCCTAAATTTCAGGCAATTCCGTATTTTTCATCGATTTCTTGTTTCCGCGAAGCGCCGGCGGGTTGTTTCGTGCAATGGCGGGTGGTTTTAGGCGCTTTGGCGCGTGTGTTTCCACGCGCCATTTAAAAAGGCGCTGGTTGATTTGTTGTTGGCGCTGATCGCGCTAAGCTGTTTTTTTATACAGCTGCATTCGATCAAAATC
>JAYVPF010000347.1:0-11782 GCA_043757535.1 Burkholderiales bacterium | reverse complement strand
AAACGAGTAAAAACACCCTGAATTTACGATTGATGCCTGAATATTAAGCAACAACAGCCGCAAGTACAGCGTAGCGAAGCGGCTTGAAGCTTAAGTCCCACAGGCTGCTAGCACGGCACCGATAGTCGGAAGTGATGCGCCGTTAGCTGCGAGCGCTGATGCAGCGGTGTGCCGTAAATCGTGAAAGCGAAAATCTTGAATCCCAGCTCGTGCAAGTGCCCTTTTCCATGCCTTCGTCACAGCAACAGGCGCAGTGCCTTTGGCGTTTGGAAATACCCACGGGCTATCTATGCGCCGAACCTTCGCCCACTGTTTGAGCGCGTCATGCGCGGCGCTTGCGATCACCAATGCCCTTGCAGAACCGTTCTTGCTGCCTTCGACGATTGCACGCCCGTTTGCTAGGTCAACATTTTTCCAAAGTAGCCCGCGAATCTCCATGTCCCGCGCGCCACTTGATAACGCGATCAACACCATGGTGTGTAGCGCCGGGTGTTTGACTGTTTCGGCGAGCAGTCGCTTTTGCTCATCAACAGAAAGGAAGCGTACGCGGCCTGTAGTCTCGCTAAATTTCTTTACGCGGTCGCACGGGTTTTGCTCTATCCAACCCCAGTTGAATGCGGCCTCTAGGCAATGCTGTAAAGCTGCGTAGTAGCGATTGAGCGTGCTCGTGGTTAACAAGTATTCGCGCCCGCCAGCCACGCGGGTGTAAGGCGTAGCGGCCAATACTTTGCGGGCGCGGCCTATTGAATCAGCCGTTACGCGGGACAGCTTCACGTTGCCCATTGCCGTTAGCCAGCGGGTGAGCTGTGGCGCTTGCGCCTTCACGCCCCATGCTTTCTTTGTGGGCAGTATGTCGGCCTTGTAGCGCTCGATAAGTTCGCCAAAGCTGCGGCGGTCTGCCTCCAAAGCGGCGAACCGCCCCTTGCCTATTTTTGCCTCTTGGTCTGCGGCCCATGCTTTGGCGTCAGTCAGGCGGTCAAAGGTTGCCGCCGTCGTCTCGCCATTGGCGCGAATCTGCACCCGATATACCGTGCGGCCTGTGTCGTACTTGCGCTTTTGAATACTTGCCATAACCCGCAATAAATGGGAATCAATGGCGAAAGACTAGCACTTTTAAAACGAACGTGCACCGGATTTGCACCGGATTTTTACAAGTTAGCGTCTACTATCGCTGCAACACTTGTGTAGTGGTAGGCCGTGAAGGACTTGAACCTTCGACCAAAGGATTATGAGTCCTCTGCTCTAACCAACTGAGCTAACGGCCCACTATGCAACTTCTACTGCGCGCCATGCAAAAACGGGCTCGCGAGCCCGTTTTATTCGCGCAGCCACTAGTTTAGCGGCTTACGTTTTCTGTGGCCATTAAGCCTCAGTCACGAAACCCTTCAACCGCTCAGCCCGGCTCGGGTGACGCAGCTTACGCAACGCCTTGGCTTCGATCTGACGGATGCGCTCACGAGTGACGTCGAACTGTTTACCCACTTCTTCCAGCGTGTGGTCGGTGTTCATCTCGATCCCGAAGCGCATGCGCAGCACTTTGGCCTCCCTTGGCGTCAGGGTGTCGAGCACTTCCTTGCACAGGTCGCGCAAGCTGTCCTGCACGGCCGCGTCCATTGGTGTCAGCGTGTTGGTGTCTTCGATGAAGTCACCCAAGTGGCTGTCGTCGTCATCACCAATCGGCGTTTCCATGGAGATCGGCTCTTTGCTGATTTTCATGATGCGGCGGATTTTGTCTTCCGGGATTTCCATGCGCAACGCGAGCGTTGGCGCATCCGGCTCAATGCCGGTTTCCTGCAGGATTTGCCGCGAGATGCGGTTCATCTTGTTGATTGTTTCGATCATGTGCACGGGGATGCGAATCGTGCGCGCTTGATCCGCGATGGAGCGTGTGATGGCCTGACGAATCCACCAAGTGGCGTACGTCGAGAACTTGAAGCCGCGACGGAATTCGAACTTGTCGACCGCCTTCATAAGGCCGATATTGCCCTCTTGAATCAGGTCGAGGAACTGCAAACCACGATTGGTGTACTTCTTGGCAATCGAGATCACGAGACGCAGGTTGGCCTCGGTCATTTCTTTTTTTGCCTTGCGCGATTTGGCTTCACCGGACGACATCTGTTTGTAAATGTCTTTAAAGTCCTGCAGCGGCAGCATCACTTTTTTCTGCTGTTCAAGCAGCGCTTCCTGACGCTCAACCAGCGCCTGACGATGTTTCGCCATCACTTCGCTGTATGGCTTGCCGAGCGCGATTTCTTTGTCGATCCAGGTCAGATCAAGCACACGCTCAGGGAAGGTTTTCAGGAAATGGTCGCGCGGCATGTGGCATTTGAAAACCAGCATTTCCTGCAACTTGCGCTCGTGACCGCGAATACGCTCAACCTCCGAGCGTACGGAATCGCAGAGCTGTTCGACAATCTTCGCGGCGAAGCGAATGTCCATCATCTCTTCGGTGATCTTTTTCTGCGCCTTGACGTAGGCCTCGCTCTTGTACTCGCCCTTTTCGATGTGGACGAGCAGCTTCGCGTGGTTCTTGCGAATCGTGGCGAATTTCTCAAGTGACAGGGCCTTGAGTTTGGCGAGGATTTCAGCCGAAATAGCAGCGGTCGCTTCTTCGTCTTCTTCCTCTTCTTCAGCCTCCTCCCCATCGCCCCCAGCGTCGTCGGCGACGACCGGAGCAGGCGCTGGTGCAGGCGGCTCCAGGCCCGCCAGACCGTCGACGATATCGTCGGCGATCACTTCGCCTTTTTCGATTTTGTCGGCGAGCAGAAGGATTTCGGCGATGGTCATCGGGCAAGCGGAAATCGCGGTGACCATGTGCTTCAGACCATCTTCGATGCGCTTGGCGATTTCGATTTCACCTTCACGCGTCAACAGCTCAACCGTGCCCATTTCGCGCATGTACATGCGAACCGGGTCTGTCGTGCGACCGAACTCGCTGTCGAGCTGGGAGATCGCCTGCTCTGCTTCTTCGGCGACATCATCATCGGCCACCGCAGAGGCGGTTTCCGAGATGATCAACTCTTCGGCAGCAGGTGCCTCATCGAACACCTGAATGCCCATGTCGTTGATCATTGCGACGATGGACTCGATGGCCTCGGCGTCAACCAGATCATCCGGCAAGTGGTCGTTGATCTCTGAATACGTTAAGTAACCACGATCTTTGCCGAGCGTGATCAGCGTTTTCAGACGCAGGCGACGGGTTTCGGCATCGACCGTCTTGAACGGTGCGAGCGCTTCGAGCAAAGCTTGTTGCTTCTTCTCAAGCAGCAACTGCTTGCGCGTTTTCGGCTTGCCAGTCAGCGGGTTGATCGCGATGGCGACCGGAGCGGCAGTGGCGTCGGCACCCGTGGCGTCGGCAGCTAGCGCTGCGGGGGTTGCGGCGACCGCATTTTTCGGTGGACGACCGGGCTTGCCGGTTTTAACGGGAAGAGGCGCGGCGACAACGGGTGTCGCAGCGGCTAAAGCAGCGGCGGCAGCGGATTTTGCAGATACGGTTTTTGCAGGACTTTTGGCAGCGACAGCTGCCGATGGCGGTACGGGTGCGGGTGACGCGGCATTCACGCCACGCTTGGCTGGTTTCTCGATGGCAATCTTCTTTATTGATGTCTTGACGACCGGCGTTTTCGGAATCACCGAGACCTTGACGGTCGGCTTGGTCGTCGCTTTTACTGGAGGCTTGGCGGCCGCTTTTGCGACCACCTTCGGAATGGATTTGGCGATTTTGGCAACAGCCTTAGGCGCGGCCTTGGCGGCGACTTTCGCCTTCACGGTCTTGGCCAGCCCGTTGCCGGATGGTTTGGCGGATTGCTTGGCTAAGGCTTTAACTACTGGCCTGGCAGCAGGTTTCGCGCTATTTGCTTTGGGCGTTGATTTGGCGATCAGCTTTGCCGGCGGTTTCGCCTTGGCCTTGGTCGCTGTTGGCTTTTTGCCGACGGGTTTGCTGACCTTCGCGGTCGCTTTCGGTGCAGGTTTGGCTGCGGGTTTTGCTTTGCTCACGGGTTTGGCTGTAACCGCTTTTGCCGATTTCGCTTTTGGCTTGACCACTTTGGCCTTTGCCGCTGTTTTTGCCGCAGGTTTGACCGGCTTTTTCACCGTAGCGACCGTGCGCGCTTTCGCCGTCGGCTTGGCGGCAGGTTTGGCAGCAGACTTGCCTTTAGCTGTTTTGCTAACGGCGCTTTTGCGAGCGCCTTTGACAATTTTCACAACTTTGGCGGCAGATTTAGATTTGGCTTTGACCATGATTCAAAATTCCAATGCACAACGGGCAAACAAGCCCGGCAAGAGAGGCGGCAAATGAACGCAACTTTGCGTCAGCCAGTGCGGGTAAATGGCCGATGCAATCGTCCATCGCCGAGCGTCTAGCTGGTAGGCTAAGTGAGGGTAACCCTCGATTTTACCAGTGACTCTGTTAGCAGAAATGTTCTTTTAACGAGCCAGAATCGAGGATTCTGTAACAGCTTTTTAGTGAAATGACGTTTGCACCGGGGCTAAAGACAATAAACGCGATAAGTCGAGAAATAGCCAAATCACGCTTCAACCACCATAAAATATGGCTTCCATTAGCAAGTTGTTAACAAAATCGTCCATAAAACTCACCCGCAACTCGCGCCGGAAAAGACGGGTTTTGTCGCAGCACCGGTGCGTCAATCGAACAAATGCCCTAGCCTTCATCCCATCAAGAACTAAGGGGATGGGCCACAAGCCCTGACGACAGCTCATGCGACTCAAACGATGGATACTGGTCACAGTGGTTTCGCTAGCGGTGGCCGGGGGGGGTGGTTTTTGGGGCTACAAAGCCTATGCTGCCAAACAGCGCGACAGCGCAGGTGCGGCTGGCAAAGACGGAAAAAAGGCCGACCCGGTACTGGCGTTGGCGACGGTGGATATCGCGACGGCCGGATCGGCAACGCTTACGCAGTCGTTCGCGGTCGCCGGGACGGTGGACGCCGCGCGACAGGCCGTCGTGCGCTCGCGGCACGCAGGTACAGCCACTGGCGTGACCAAGCGTGCGGGTGACGCCGTGAAAGTCGGTGAGCGTTTGGCCCGCGTCGACAGCGATGAGTTGCGCCTGCGTTTAAGCGAGCGTGAATCCATGCTGCGTCAGGCGCAGGCTGCGTTCGCCGTCGCTGAGTCCGCGCGCGCGCAACAGCGCTCTTTGGCAGATCGTGGATTTATTTCGAAGGCTGCACTTGACGGCAGCGAGAGCAATTTTGTGAGCGCGCGCTCCGGCCTCGAAGCGGCGAAATCGCAACTCGACATGGCGAAGTCTGCAATCGCCGAAACCGTGTTGACCGCGCCGATTTCCGGAGTGATCTCGAAGCGTGGCATTGAGCCCGGCGAGCGCATCACCAGCGAAATGACAGTATTCACGATCCTTGATCCGGCCTCGCTTGAGGTGGTGGTGCCGGTGGCGGCCGAGCGCGTCACCGAACTCAAAATGGGTCAGGTCGCGAAGTTTCAGCTCGATAGCACCGGCGCTACGGTCGAAGGCAAACTCTCACGCATCATTCCCACGACGACGAGCGCCGCGCGCACGGTGGAAACGCGATTCTCATTGCCGGCCGCAAGTGCTGTGCCGACCGGCGCATTCTTGTCGGGTCAACTGGCACTGGGGCAGAGCACCGCGCCGATTGCGATTCCCCGCGTGGCGGTGAAAACAGATTTGAACGGCAATTACGTGTGGATTGTGAAAGACAACAAGGCACAGAAAGTGCGCGTGAAGCTGGACGCGAGCGCTGACGCCGCCAATGCCATCGTCCCGATTACCGACGGGCTGGTGGCTGGCGCGACGGTGCTCACGCTACGAGGCGTTGAACCGAATGAAGGGCAGAGCGTACTGATGCCCGGTGCTTCGCCCGCCGCTGTACCCGCCGCTGCTACCGCCAGCGCCGCGTCGAAGTAAAAGAGGCCGTATCATGTGGATGACTCGCGTCGCGATCAAGAATCCGGTGTTCTGCACCATGGTGATGTTTGCGCTCATGGTGATGGGCGCGGTTTCGTATTTCCGCCTCCCAATTGACGCGATGCCGGAGGTGAATCTGCCGTTCGCGTTCACCGTCGTTGCCTATCCGGGTGCGAGCCCGCAAGCGGTTGAGAGCGATCTCACCAAGCCGATTGAAAACGCGCTGAACACGATCTCGGGGGTGAAAAAAATCACCTCGCGATCACGCGAAGGATCGAGTCTCGTCATCGTTGAATTCGCGATGGGCACCGAGATTAAAGTTGCGATGCAGGAGATGCGCGACAAGCTGGCGCAAATTCGCTCGGGCTTTCCGAAAGAGGCGAAAGAGCCGTTCGTTTCACAAGCAAATCGCGACGATGATCGCGCCGTGGTGTCACTCGGCGTGACCTCAAAAACGCGCACACTGCCCGACCTCTCCTACCTCGTTGAAGAGGTCATTCGCCGCCGTATGGAAAACGTGCCCGGTGTGGCCACCGTCAACACCAACGGCTCGTCGACGCGCGAGATTCAGATCGAGCCAGACACCGCCAAACTGCGTGCACGGCGTATCGGTGTTGACCAGCTTTTGGTCGCGCTACGCAGCGACAATATCGATGCGCCGGTCGGCAACATCACCATCGGGCAAAACGACAAGTCGGTGCGCGTCGATGCGCGCTTCAAAACCGTCGCCGAGTTTTCCAATCTGGTGGTCGCGCGGCGCGATGGTTTGCTGGTGCGGCTGGGCGATGTCGCGACCATCATCGACGGCAGTAAAGAGCAAACCAGCTTCGCCCGTGTCGACGGTGTTCGCGCCGTGAGCCTCGACATGTTGAAGGTGCGTGGCAGCAACACGGTTGAAGTCGGCGTCGGCGTGAAGGCCGCGATTGAACGGTTGCGAGCAGAGTTGCCGAAAGACGTTGAGTTATCGATTCTCTCGGATCAATCAAAGTTTGTTAAAGCAAGCGTCGACGGCGTCAAGCGCACCATCATCGAAGGTGGTTTGCTCACGGTGTTCATCGTGTTTTTATTCCTGTCGTCATGGCGCAGCACGGTGATCACGGCGCTCACGCTGCCGATCTCAGTGGTCGCTACGTTTACTGCGCTTTATGCGTTCGGTTTTACGCTGAACAACCTGACCTTAATGGCGCTTTCGCTGTGCATCGGGCTGTTGATTGACGACGCCATCGTGGTGCGCGAAAACATTGTGCGCCATTTGGCGATGGGTAAATCGCACAAGCAGGCGGCACTGGAAGCCACACAGGAAATCGGCCTCGCGGTGCTCGCCACGACGCTCGCAATCGTGGCTGTGTTTGCACCCGTCGCTTTTATGGGCGGCATCATCGGTTTGTTCTTCTTCCAGTTCGGCCTGACCGTGGTCGTGGCGGTGATGATCTCGCTATTTGTGAGCTTCACACTTGATCCAATGTTGTCTTCGGTGTGGGCGGATCCGGAGGGCAATCGGTTCAAACGTTTACCGTGGCTCGGTCGCTTTCTAGGCTGGTTTGATCGGCAAATGGAGGCGTTTCAGCACTTCTACGAACGCGTTATTCGATGGGCGTTGGGACATCGTAAAACGGTGCTGTTCACAGCGCTCGCAATGTTCGCGGGCAGTATGGCGTTGTTCCCGCTCATCGGTAGCGAATTCGTTCCCAAAGACGATCAAAGCGAATTTGGCATGCGGCTGGAAACGCCCGTCGGATCAAGCCTTGAATACACCGCCGTCAAGGTCGCACAAGCCGAAACAGAGCTGCGCAAATTGCCAGAACTGAAGCTGTTGTACTCCGGTGCAGGCGGTGGACGTGGCAAAAACACCGGCTGGATCAACGTGATTCTGAAGCCGCGTAACGAGCGCAATCGTTCACAAAAACAGGTGGAGGACGCCGCACGCGAAGCGGTCAAAGGCATCGCCGGCATGGTGGTCTCAGTGGGCTGGAACAAGCCGGTTCAGGTGTCCTTCGTTGGCCCGGACGCCACGATGCTCAAGCAACTCTCCGAGCAGTTTGTTGGGCGGCTGGAAAAGATTGATGGTGTCACCGACATTGACAGCAGCGAGAAGGCCGCGGTGCCCGCACTCACCATTGTGCCCAGGCGCGCGGAGTTGGCCGAGTTCGGCATCACCCCAAGCACGCTCGGTAGCGTCGCGCGCACCTTGGTGGCGGGCGATGCGGTGGTGACGTGGCTGCCGCCTTCCGGTAACTCAGTCGATGTGTCAATTCGGCTGCCTGCCAGCGTGAGGAACGACCCGGCGCAATTGCTGCAAATTCCACTGAGCAATCCGCGCGCTGCGGACGGTGATGCCTTGTCGCTGGATCGTGTGGCAACGATCGCCGAGAGCACCAATCCGAAGACCATTGAGCGCGCGTTTTTGCAACGTCAGGTGACGATCAGCGCCAATGCCAAAGGCCGCACCGCTGGCGAAGTGGGCGGCGACGTCAACAAGTTAATCGAGAATTTCCCCCTACCCCCCGGGTATCGCTTTCAGCAGGATGGCGACAATCAAATCATGCGCGATTCGATGGGTTACGCGGTGGTGGCGCTGGTGTTAGCGGTGATCTTTATTTACTTCGTGCTCGGCTCGCAGTTCATGAGCTTCGCGCAGCCGCTGGCGATCATGGCGACCTTGCCGCTGTCGTTGATTGGCGTGATGCTGGCGTTGCTGGTAACCAGCACAACGTTTAATATGTTTGCGATGATCGCCTTCATCATGCTCATGGGGCTGGTCGTGAAAAACGGCATATTACTGGTCGATTTCGCCAATCAGGCACGGCGCGAGCAGGGCAAGAGCATCACCGAGGCGCTGGTGCTGGCGGGCCACATTCGATTGCGTCCGATTTTCATGACGACTTCTGCGATGGTGTTTGGCATGTTGCCGATGGCGCTGGCTTTGCAGGAAGGCGCAGACGGCACAATGGGACGCAGCATCATCGGCGGTGTGTTGAGTTCAACTATTTTGACGCTAGTGGTGGTTCCGGTCATTTACGCGATGATTGAGGAGTTCAAAGCTCGCCGTGCCGCGAAAAAGGCTTTGCGGCGCTCTATAGCCACGACCGGGCACGTAACCGCTGAAGTCCCGGCCGAATAAACGGTTTGGCGCTTGCAACTACTGAAATTTCGGCTAAACTCCGCTAAATGACTCGCGGTCATTTGGCGAAAAACCGGCAAAAATTGGCCGCTAAAATGTCAGTCTTAACCCGACTACCGAGCGCCCCTGCGCCACAGCACACATGAACATCGAACAAGTCCGCTTCAACATGGTCGAGCAGCAAATCCGAACGTGGGATGTTCTCGATACTGACGTGCTCGATTTGCTGCACACGCTCAAGCGCGAAAATTTTGTGCCGCCCGCGCAGCGTGAATTCGCGCTGATGGACATCGAAATTCCGCTGGGCTCGATGGCACCGGGCGAGAAGATGTGGACGCCCAAGATGGAAGCGCGTATCGCGCAGGACGCTGGCTTGACCGGTAGCGAGCATGTGCTGGAAATTGGCACCGGTAGCGGCTATCTGACCGCACTGCTGGCTTCACGTGCGGCGAAAGTTACGAGCATTGAAATTAATCCCGATCTCGCAAAATTTGCCACCGACAACCTCGCTCGCGCTGGCATCACCAACGCGACCATCATCAACGGTGATGGCGCTCGCGGCTGGAAAGGCCAGGCGCCCTACGACGTGGTCGTGTTTACCGGTTCGATGGAAGTATTGCCGGATGAAGTATTTGCGCAGTTGAAAGCGACGGGCAAAGTGTTCGCCATCGTCGGCGAACTGCCCGTCATGAACGCCCAGCTAGTGACCGTAAGTGCCAGCGGCGGGCGTCATGCCAGAACGTTGTTTGAGACCGTCGTCGCGCCGCTGATCAATGGCGCGAAAGCGCCAGACTTCGTTTTCTGATGGTCGGAACGGTTTCCAGCGTTGACGTGACCACGCTTGCGCATGCGTTCGCGAATGCCGACGAAGTGGATGCAAAACTCGCAAGCGCCGTGCTGCTCGACGTACGCGAGCCGTGGGAGTTTGCGATGGCGCGCATTGCGCGCTCGGTGAATATTCCGATGTCGACGCTGGTGGCGCGGATTGATGAAGTGCACGCGTTACGGCCCTCGGCAGACATTCCGATTGTGCTGATTTGCCACCACGGAATTCGCAGCATGCAATGTGCGCGATACCTCGCGAGCCAAGGCGTTGAGCCACTGATTAATTTGACCGGTGGCATCGACGCGTGGTCTACGCGAATCGATCCCGCTGTGCCTGCTTACTGATTTCCGAATTTGTCCTTACGCCGGAGTTTTTGCATGCGTTTACCTCGTGTCTTAGTCCTGTCTGCCCTATCGCTCGCCATCAACGGCGCGCAGGCCGCCGATCTGCTGTCCCTGTATCGCGAAGCCGCTAATCAGGACCCCGCAGTGGCGTCTGCCCAAGCCTCCTTACTGGCTGCTCGCGAGCGCGTTGTGCAAGCCGAAGCCGCAAACGGCGTCTCTGCGGGCATCAACGCCGCAGCGAATGCCAATTACCTTGACTTGCACGTTCGTACACTGCCGAACGCGCAAACTGATCGCGCCTATCTCACCGCGAGTGTGCAAGCTTATGTCACCAAGCCGCTTATTCGCCCCGCCAATAAGGTCGCTATCGAACAGGCCAACGCCGCCACCACGATCTCGGAACTGGCGTTGCAGGCGGCGCAGATGGATGTAGCCAACCGACTTTCGCAGGCCTATTTCGATGTGCTACTGGCGCAGGACAATGTCACGTTGGTGCAAGCGCAGAAAACCGCTGTAGCCGAGCAACTGGCGCAGGCTAAACGCAATTTTGAAGTAGGCACGGCAACGATCGTTGACACCAACGAGGCGCAGTCCCGCTACGATCAGGTGATCGCTCAGGAAATCGCAGCGCTTAACGAACTGGATCGCACGCGCTGGGCGTTGCGCAACGTCGTTGGCCGTTATGAGATTAACCTGAAACGCTTGCGCACTTCAGCGCAAATGCCTGCCCCCAATCCCGCCAATATGGAAGTGTGGGTAACGCGCGCGGAGAAGGAGGCGTTTGCTGTTCGCATCGCGCTGCAAACTCTGGTCGTTTCGGAATACGACGTTCGCCGCGCGCAAACCGGCAAGGACTGGACGCTCGACGCCACCGCCAACGTCGCCCATTCGCAAAGCACGGGCAGCGCCACCAGCGGCTTCGGGACCTGGGCCAACACTGGGCTCATCGGCGTGACGTTTAATTGGCCGTTTGATATCTCGGGCGGCGTCAACGCACGGATTCGCGAAACACTCGCGCTGGTCGACAAAAACCGCAACGACGTCGAATCGGCCCGTCGCACGGCGGGTTTCAACGTGCGCCAGTTTTATCTGGGTGTCACCAGCGGTGTTGCGGGTGTTGCCGCGCAGCAGCAGGCACTCAAATCAGCCGAGACGACGCTGGCCTCGACCAAGCTTGGCCTCGAGGTCGGAGTGCGTACGAATCTGGATGTGTTGAACGCGCAGCAGCAGGTCACGCAGGTGCAGCGCGATCTGGCGCTCGCTCGCTACAACACCCTGCTCAATGAGCTGCGCCTCAAAGCGGCGACCGGTGTCTTGACTGAGGACGATATCCGCGCGACCAATGCTTATCTGAGCGACTAATGGCTCGACACGTAAATTTTGAAACAAGAAAAGTGCCGAATCTTCGCGTGAGGCTAGGCGCAATGCGCAGCGTTAGGGCACCTCAAATAATTCATTTTTGGGGATGCAGTGTTATAGATCCGGCACGCTTTATAAATGAATTTTTGATAGTTTTTGCGGTCGAAAGTTTATGGAAAAAGAAGATGCCCGCAAGCAGTCGCGAGAAGTACTGCACGAACGCCGCAAGC
>JAYVPF010000346.1:0-3162 GCA_043757535.1 Burkholderiales bacterium | reverse complement strand
CGCAAAGGCTGCCCACATATCCACAAAGTGCGCCTTGAAAGTCTCTGCGACGTAGTGCGTGCCGCGCTCAGCGCCACCAGCCACACACTGTCTAATCTTGCTCGCGCCCTGGACATCAAGAAGACTCGCGCCGCAGGCGCGGCAACGGCAGTACGCCACCGTGTCAAGCGCGTTGATCGGCTCCTGGGTAGTCGCGCATTGCAGCGCGAGCGCACATCGATTTACGCGGCCATGGCGCAGTTTTGGCTTCATGATCTCGGCTCCGGTGAGCCGACCCAAACGCCGCTCATTCTGGTGGATTGGTCGGACTTAAATGAGGCGCGTAGCGCACAGCTCATTCGCGCCTCGGTGGCACTCCAAGGTCGCAGCCTCACACTCTACGAGGAGGTGCATACGATGAAGGCCGCTACCACCCCGAAAGTACACGCCGCGTTTCTCAAACAACTCAAGGCGATGCTTCCGCCGGACTGTCAAGCCATCGTGATCACCGACGCGGGATTTCGTAGCCCGTGGTTTCGCGCCGTTGAGGCCATCGGCTGGCATTGGGTTGGGCGCATCAGGAACCGTGACATGGTGTGTCCACAAGGCAACAACAACAACAACAACAACGAGCACGCTGGCCTCTGGCAGGGAGCAAAGACGCTCTATGCGCGAGCCACCCCCAAAGCGCTCGATCTGGGCCTGTTTGACTACGTGCGAAATAACCCGATCAGCGCGCGTCTGGTGACGATCAAACACGCGCCAAAAGGACGACACATGACGACGGTCAAAGGCGAGCGCACACGCGCAAGCCAGAGCAAGAAGAAGTCCAAAGCCGAGAGCGAGCCGTGGCTACTGGCGGCATCGATCAGTCTGGCGCATCTCTCGGCTGAGGCCATCGTTGCCGTGTACGGACAATGCATGCAGATCGAGCAGGCCTTTCGTGATACCAAGAACCCACGCTTCGGCCTGAGGCTGTCCTACAGCGGCTCGCGCAGCACGGCGCGATGGGCGGCGCTGGCGCTGGTGGCAAGTGTGGCGGAGTTCGTCATTCGACTGACCGGTCAGTGTGCGATCAATGCGAAGATGCAGTACGACTTGCAGTTAACCAACCGGCGAAAGCGCGCAGAGATCTCGGTCATTCGGGTGGGCATTTTGCTCATCCGCGATACCTTTCGAGGCTTCACCGCTGATGCCTTCAGACAGACCATCAAGCAGTGGGCAAGACCGAATCCAGTCTTCAGTATTTGAGGGGAAACCTCAGGGTCAGCGTCGAATTTTCTCAAAGCCACGAACATCTATCCGCTAAAACGGGCATGCGACAGGAGCTCAGCGCCCGTTTCGCCGCAAGTCGACTTAATAAAAGAATGGACTTCTAGCCCCCATTCAGCGGTCGTTTCAGCCATCGGGTTGCTACGTCAAACCTTCCCAGTCGTCCGCGCCACGCATTGCCCACCAAGCACAAGTGATCGATTTAATGACGCGGGAGCGGTTGTACCGCGATGGTTCGTCGTTGCGGCAATCGCAGCGGAACCAATCCCACAGCGCGATCTGGCTTCTTCGTTCTTTCCATGGCCAACACGTTCTTGAAACCCTTCGACAAGCTCAGGGCGAACGGGAGGTGTCGGATTTACGCCGCTACCAAATTTAGACGCACGTAAAATTGGCGTTATAGACTAAGTCGACTAAGTCACATTAGGATTTTCAAATGCAAGCGTCCTCCACAGTCAACATTCACGAAGCCAAAACACACCTTTCGCGACTGCTGGAGCGGGTGAGCGACGGCGAAGAAATCGTGATCGCGAAGTCCGGTAAGCCTGTCGCGCGACTGTCCTCCGTCGATGCCAAGCGCAAAGCCCTGCCCTATGGCCTGCTCAAGGGAAAGTTGAAGATGCGTGCAGGGTTCGATGATCCGCTTCCCGATGATTTCATCGCTGCGCTCGAATGTCGCTGATGCGGCTGTTGCTCGACACTCACATTTTTTTGTGGCTCGCCACAGATGATCGCAAAGCCAGGAAAGAGCTGCGTGCTCAGGTGGAATCGGCGTCCGACGTGTACGTGTCCGCCGCGTCGGTTTGGGAGGTCGCGATCAAAAGCGCGTTGGGCAAGCTCGACGGCGACCCTGAATCCTTTCACCGCGCCATCGATGCGTTCGGATTCCGCGAACTCGCGATTACGGGCACGCACACGCTCGCCGTTGCGCGGCTCCCGCCGATACACAACGACCCATTCGACCGGCTGCTCATCGCGCAGGCCATGACTGAGCCGCTATTGCTGCTGACGGCAGATGAGACGCTCGCCGCGTACTCGGACGTGGTTCGCGTGGTGTAGCAGACGCATGGCAATGCACAATCCCTCGCGCCCCGACGAGCTGTCGCGCGAATGGCTCGAAGGAACGCAAATCAGCATCACCTCACTTGCAGCGCACATCGGCGTGACGCGTGCCAAGCTTTCGCGCACAGCATCATCAACGGTCACTCGGGAGTCACTGCGGAGATTGATCGACGCCTGAATCAGGCGCTCGGCACCCGCGAAGGACTGTGGCTTGATCTGCAAAGTCAGCGCGATCAGTGGGTGGCTAAGTAGGTGCTGACCAGCGTGCGGCCTGCGCAACTGCCTGTGTGGCAAAAGCGCCTCGCGCCGATAGCGACGGTGGGCCGCATTCCGCTGACCAACTATCTGATGCTGGCTCTGATCGCCATTGCGATCTTCAATGGCTTGGCGCGCAATTTTTTTATCAAAAGGTCGACTTCAATAACAATGGGCTTCTAGCTCCAATGCATTTGGGCTTTCGATGATTAGGCTGTAAGTCCGGCAGCACCCCACCTGACCGCCGTGGGTCGCAACCCGCATTAGACTGTGGGTTACGTTTCAAAGGAAAAATCCATGGCCGAGTCTACTGACAAGATCGCGACTACCGTCACCACCACCGACGACGAGAAAAAGCGCATGCGTGAGCGCGTAGAGGCGTTGCTCAAGCTTCCGCCCAGCAACAGCACGGGCAGCGTCACCATTGGCAAGAAAGCGTTGTCGTATGCCGTGAGTGCCGGTTTTGTGCCCGTGGTGGCCCATATGTCCGACACCCACAAGGGCGAGGCGGACGCTGCGCTGTTTCTGACCAGCTACACGCAACAAATCAAAGGGGTTGCTCCCGATCCGGCAGAGCGGCCCCTGTTGTTCGCG
>JAYVPF010000345.1:0-39838 GCA_043757535.1 Burkholderiales bacterium | reverse complement strand
CTTCGCGCGCTTCAAAGCGCGTGCCATCGTCTAACGGTTGGCGCTCACGCCCGGTGTAGATTTCGGTGTCACCACGGGCCTCGATCCAGCGGCTGCGCAGATCCGCAAGCCCGTGCCGCACGTTAATTGCGGCACTTGGATCGGTGTAGGGGCCGGAGGTGTCGTACAGCGTTGCGACCTGACCATCTGACAGCGTCACGTCGCGCATCGGTACCCGCAGTTCTGGGTGCACCTGACCGGAAACATGGACTTTATGGGACGCAGGAAAGGGCTCGCGCGTGAGTGTGAGCAACTGCGCGAGGGCGTCAGTCGTGTCAGCATTTTTTACGATGTCGGGAGTATTCATCAATTCCATCCTTTGGGAGTGTCACAAAAAGTGCTCCGGAAGGATTGGCAAGGCCGAATGTCAAAATACGACAGGCACATGACCGCTCTTCTTACGCCGGTATTAACCGGTTCAAGTTCTCGGGTTTGGTCTGACCATCTCAGCGACTCAGTAAACAAGACTGGTACGCACCCCGGAGCAAAAATATTATAACGCGGGTTGAACGACGGTAAGCGTTCTCGCCCTTCCCTTTTTAGGATCCCACAAGTGTATTGTCGTCATCGCAACCGACAAATGAGCTCAGTTGTCACCTGACCCTATTACATCCGCGCGGCCCAGTTTATTTAAGCAAATAGTGATCAGCCAGCAACGCTACGAACAGTACCGTCAGGTACGTTAGCGAAAAGCGGAAAACGGCGCGCGACTTCTGATCCGTGTAGTTCTTTTTCAGTTGCCACACCAGTTGAATAAAGCGCCCGCCCAGCGCCAGCGCAACCATTCCGTACAGCCATCCATTCATGCGAATGGCGAACGGCAACAGCGACACCGCCAGCAATAAAAACGTGTAGAGCAGCATGTGCAGCAGCGTGAAGTCACGACCATGCGTCACCGGCAGCATCGGCAGCCCTGATTTTTCGTAATCTTCCTGCCGATACAACGCCAACGCCCAGAAGTGCGGCGGCGTCCAGGCGAAGATGATGAGGAACAGCAGCAGCGGCGCGGCGGAAACATCGTCCGCAACCGCTACCCAGCCAAGCACCGGCGGCATAGCTCCGGCGGCCCCGCCTATAACGATGTTCTGCGGTGTGTTTGGCTTTAAATACAGCGTATAAATGAACGCGTAGCCGAAGAACGTACCCAGCGTCAGCGCCCACGTCAACTTGTTGGTCGTGACAATCAACACCGCACTTCCCAGCGCGCCAAGTACCAGCGCGAAAACGACGATTTGCGTCGTGCTGAGCGTACCCTGCGCCGAAGGTCGCCAGTTGGTGCGCTTCATGCGTGCATCGACTGCGGCTTCGAGCAGGCAATTCATCGCGAAACTCGCGCCCGCGATTAACCAGATGCCAACGCAGCCGCCGACCACGACGATCCAGGGCGGCAGCGATCTATCGACCAGCAACATACCGATGAACGCGGTGAATACGGCCAGCACGGTAACGCGCGGTTTGGTGACGGCCCAGTAATCGCGCCAGCGCTTTTGCGCGGGGCGGTTGAAGGGTGCTGCGGGTTCCACGGCGTTCAACTAACCGATCCGCGACGCACGCAGCAGGCGCGCAAGGTCTTGATTGAGTTTTTTGATGTCAGGATTTTTCGGCCACAGAATGACTTGATTTCCCAGCGGATCGACCAGAAAAACGCCACGTTTCAAGAGCGCCTGCCATGTATCAGGCAACGCTACCGGCGTCGGAAACACGATCAAATCCGGGTGTTCGGTGAGCAGTACCGAATCAAGTCGTTTAGGAGCAATCACAACGCGAATCAAGCGCTCGCGTTCCCGGCCCAGCATGGTGCGCGCTTGCCGCGTGGCATGTAAAGCCTCACGGCATTCTGCGACGCATTCATCGCCGATAGCCATCACCAAACGCCACTTTCCACCCCATTTTTCTGCATCATTGGCTGACAGTGCAAGCGGTGCAAGCGGACGCGTTTCCAGTAATTGGCCATAGCTGCCACCGCCTTGCGGCTTGATGAAGTAATACGCCACCCAGGCTGAGACGAACGGCGCGGCGCACACCAGCGCCACCAGCAAAATCATCTTATTGGGGGACTTCAAGCGACTTCCTGTTTGCGAAAACTCAAGACAAAAAATAGGATCACGGCCATCACCGCGAAGGCGTACCACTGTAACTGATAGCCGCGGTTTCTCTCGAAATTCGCGCCGGGGGCGGGGCGAACCACGCCAGTAAATCCCGGCCCGGTGGTCTGCTCGACAATCATCGGTTCGAGCTTGTGACCGACACGTACTGAGAGTTCGTCGAGGTTCACATAGTTCAAGCGCGTCTCCGGGCCATTGTCGAAGGTGCCGGGATTGCGTGACGGCGGCTGATTGATGCGCCCCGCTATTTTGACGACGCCCGTCGGCGTTTCAAGCTTGGGCAACGTTGACCGATCCGGCGCGGCAACAACCCACCCACGGTCAACGAGCACCGTACGGTCGTTGCCACTCAATGCGGGATCGATACGAAAACTCTGCAACACGCCGTAACCCGCCTTACCCTCGACGATTCGGTTGTCCAACAGAAAGCGTTCATTCTCAACAAATGAACCCACCAGCTCGACGCTGCGATAGCGCAGCGCCGTTGCGACGTTCGCGGTAGTTGCAACGTCAGCGAATTTGAGCGGCGGCGCCGACAGGGCGGCGTCCCGTTGCGCCTGCTGCGAAATTTTGTATTGCGCACGGTCGCTTTGCCAGTTTCCAAGACGAATGGTGATGGTGCAAAATATCGCAGTCACGACAAATGCCCAGAGTTTCGGCTGAAATTTTCTGCCTCGCAGGGTCATCGCGGCGATACCATTTGAATGTCTCGATTGGTCTGTCTCACTACAATTGCTCTATGCGTTGGTTGGTTATTTTCTGTTTGGTCGCGATCGTGGTGTCGATGGCGTCGGCATTGTTTTTTCTTTACCGTGGACAGGAAGGCGGCTCAGAACGCATGCTGCGCGCATTGAAAATTCGCGTGGCGATTTCGGTCGGTTTGTTCGTGTTTCTCATGGTGAGCTACAAGTTCGGACTGATCGGGCCGCATGGTTTGAGCAGTTAAGTTGTCCGCCGCATAAAAACTAAAGGCGGCTTTGAGCCGCCTTTAGTCTTGTCGTCCGCCGTGTCGTTACAGCATGTACACGATGACGAACAAGCCCAGCCAAACGACGTCGACGAAGTGCCAATACCAGGCAGCCGCCTCGAACGCGAAGTGATGCTTCGAATCAAAATGCCCGCGCATTGCGCGAACCAGAATCACCGTGAGCATGATCGCACCAATCGTCACGTGAAATCCATGAAAACCGGTCAACATGAAGAAGGTTGAGCCGAAAATTCCGGTCGTGAGTTTGAGGTTTAGTTCGCTGTAGGCGTGAACGTATTCGTAAACTTGTAGGCTCAAGAAAATCACACCGAGAACAATCGTGGCCGCGAGCCACAGAATCAGTTTGCTGCGATGGTTTTCAAGCAGTGCATGATGCGCAATCGTCAGCGTGACGCCCGAACTCAGCAGGAGCGCCGTATTGATCGCGGGGATGCCCCACGCCCCCATCGGCGAAAACACCTCCTTGAGATACGGTCCCGATGTGGGCCAGGTGGCAGCAAAATCAGGCCACAAGAGCTTCGCGTCAATAGACCCAAGGTCAGGCACCGAGTGCATGCGGGCATAGCCGAGTGCCCCGAAGAAGGCCGCAAAGAACATCACCTCCGAGAAGATGAACCAGCTCATGCTCCAGCGAAACGATGCGTCTACGTTCTTGCCGTAGAGACGACCTTCGCTCTCTCTGATCACCACGCCAAACCAGCCGAACAACATGAAGAACAGGATGAGGAAGCCTGCGCCGAGCACCGGCAAGCCCCAACTCAGATGGTTCATGCTGCCGACCGCACCGGAAGCAAGCGTCAGCAGGGCTGCGCTGCCGACTATCGGCCAGTAGGAAGGCGATGGAACAAAATATTTGCCGGGATTGGCTGAGGATGAGGCGCTCATGGGCTAGTCTCTCTAGGTTTTTACGCTTGATGTAGTCGTGTGTTAGTGCTCAGCCGGGCGGTTTGGCCGACGGCGTCACGGCGGAGGGTCGATCCAGATTGCCGACAGGTGCTTGTGCAGCAGCGGGGATTGCACCACCCGGCATCTCGAAAAAAGTGTAGGACAATGCGATGGTATCGATGTCGCTCGGCAAATGCGGATCGACCATAAACACAACGGGCATCTGCCGCTTTTCGTTTGCAGCGAAAGTCTGTTTGGCAAAACAAAAACATTCGAGCTTCTTGAAATGTTCCGCTGCGCGCGTCGGGCCGTAGCTGGGAATCGCCTGGCCCACCATTTCACGCGTCGTCGTGTTGGTCACTTCGTAGATCACCGTGGTCAACTCGCCGGGATGCACTGTCAACGTCGTGACTTCCGGCTTGAATGTCCAGGGCAGGTGATTGGTGTTGGCATCGAACTCGATTTTCACGCTGCGCGAGGCGTCGACTTGTGTGTTCTTCACCTGCTCCGGCCGCATGAAATCATTCACGCCGGTGACTTCGCAAATCTTCTTGTAAATCGGAACCAGCGCAAAGCCGAACGCAAACATCACAGCCACGAAGACGGCAAGTTTGCCCAGCATCTGTTTGTTCTCGGCGGAAAACATGGTGTACTGCGCTTGCCCTACCCGACCCGCACGTACCAGATGGACAGCGCAAGAGCGAGCGCGATGGCCGCCAACAGCCAGCCGGTGCGCAGATTGCGCCGACGCAGCATTTGCTCACTGGCGGAACGATCCATCAGAGATGCCATCACTTGAATGCCGGCGGCGTTTCAAAGGTGTGATACGGCGGTGGCGACGGCACCGTCCACTCGAGACCTTCAGCACCGTCCCACGGTTTTGCCGCAGCCCGAATACCGCTCTTGCCAGCGATCATGCGCAGCACGATGACGAGGAAGAAAATCTGCGCGATGCCAAACGCGAACGCGCCGATTGACGACACCATGTTCCATTCCGCAAACTGCATGTTGTAGTCGGGTATGCGGCGCGGCATTCCAGCAAGCCCGAGGAAGTGCTGCGGGAAAAAAGTGACATTAAAGCCAATCAACGACCACCAGAAGTGAATTTTGCCGAGCTTTTCTTCGTACATCCAGCCGGTCCATTTCGGGCCCCAATAGTAGACCGCAGCGAAGGCCGAGAACAGCGCGCCAGCCACCATCACGTAGTGGAAATGGGCCACGACGTAATAGGTGTCCTGCAGCTGTATGTCGACAGGCGTCAGCGCAAGCACCAGTCCGGTGAATCCACCCAGCGTGAACAGAAACAGGAAGCCGAGGCAAAACAGCATCGGCGTTTCCAGCGTGATCGAGCCACGCCACATCGTCGCCAGCCAGTTAAAGATTTTGCACGCGGTCGGGACCGCGATCAGCATCGTGGCGTACATGAAGTAAATCTGGCCAGCCATCGGCAAACCAGTGGTGTACATGTGGTGCGCCCAGACGATGAACGACAGGATCGCAATGGAGGCCGTGGCGTAGACCATAGAGGCATAACCAAACAGCGGCTTGCGCGAAAACGCCGGGATGACTTGCGAGATGACGCCGAACGCGGGCAGCGCGATGATGTACACCTCGGGGTGCCCGAAGAACCAGAAAATATGCTGGAACATGACCGGATCACCGCCGCCAGCGGCATTGAAGAACGTAGTGCCGAAATGGCGATCCGTGAGCAGCATGGTGACAGCACCTGCCAGCACCGGCATCGACGCGATCAGCAGGAATGCGGTGATGAGCCAGGTCCAGGCAAACATCGGCATGCGCATCATCGTCATGCCGGGTGTGCGCAAATTCAGGATCGTGGTGATGATGTTGATCGAACCCATGATCGACGATGCACCCATGATGTGCACCGCAAATATCATCATATCCATGCCCATGCCAGCCTGAATCGACAGTGGCGGGTAGAGTGTCCAGCCGCCAGCGGCTGCGCCACCGGGCACAAAGAACGAGCCAATCAACAGGATCGCAGCGGGTGGCAACAGCCAGAACGACCAGTTGTTCATGCGGGCGAACGCCATGTCCGGCGCGCCCAGTTGCAGCGGCAACATCCAATTGGCGAACCCGACGAAGGCTGGCATGATCGCGCCGAAAATCATCACGATGCCGTGCAGCGTCGTCAACTGATTGAAGCGTTCCGGCTCGAGAATCTGCAAACCCGGCTGAAAGAGTTCGGCTCGAATCAGCATCGCCATGATGCCGCCGGAGATGAACATGGCAAAGCTGAACCACAGGTACATCGTGCCGATGTCTTTGTGATTGGTCGTCGTCACATAGCGCATGATCCCGGTGGGAACATGATGATGATCGTCGTGCCCGTCATGCGTATGACCGTCATGTACTGGGGTGGTGTGCGGTGCGCCGTGTGGAACGCTGGCCATGGTTACTGCTCCTGATCCTAAACTGTTTTACGTATCTTGCTCGAACGGGTCGAGATCAACTGAACTATTTTGCAATTTGCGCTCAAGCGCCGACATGGATTTCAACGCGCCGTGCTTCCTTGTTGTCCCCGCCACCCGTGATTTCCGCAGGCGGTTTCATATTAATGCGATCTTGTGCGATGCCTGCGCCAACGAGTGCGGCGCGAACGGCCTTGGCGCGCTCTTTCGCAAGCTCCAGATTAGCGCTCTGATCGCCGGTCTTGTCGGTGTAGCCGGTGATGTCGATCTTGCCGTCCGCCTTGCCTTTCAGGAAAGCAAGCGCAGCGTCAAGGGACGCTTTGGCATCCGTCGGCATGTCCTTCTTCCCGGCGGCGAAGTAAATCCTCGCGGGCATAGACGCGGACGTTGTCACCGCCACCGGGCCGGTATCCGCTGCCATGGGTGCAGTGGCTGTAGCGGAAGGTAATACACCGCCGTTACGCGCCTTGGCGAAATCAATCGGCTGCGCAAATTCGGCCGCCTTGTTCGACCAACTCGAACGGGTGTAGGCCATCACGCCCGCGAGGTCCTTGTCTGTCAAGTGTTTGAACGAGGCCATCGCCGTACCCGCCTTGCCCGTCAGCAGCAGCGCAACCTGAGCGTCCTTGGGGCCGTTGACAAGCTTCGAACCATCAAGCGCGGGGAATGCACCAGCGACTCCTTTGCCGGTTGGTTGGTGACAGCCCTGACAGCCGCCCAGACCTTCGTAAACCGTTTTACCGTGAGCTACCAATTCATCACGCGTGTAAGTTTTGGTGTCGACAACGACCGCTACATTGGCAGCTTTGCCAACGCCATACTTGTCTTTCTGGGCCGCGAGCCAAACATCGTAATCCGCTTGTGTTTTCACCTCGACCACGGTCGGCATGAAACCGTGCTCTTTGCCGCAAAGTTCGGCGCAGTTACCGCGGAAAATCCCAGGGCGATCCGCGCGAAACCATGCGTCACGGATGAATCCGGGCACAGCATCCTGCTTGACGCCCAACGCCTGAACCCACCAAGAGTGGATGACGTCATTGGCCGTAATCAGGAGGCGAATTTTTTTGCCCACTGGAACCACCAGTGGATTGTCGACTTCCAGCAGATAATTTTCGCCCTTGGCTTCTGAGTTCTTGATTTGTGCGAGGGGAGTAGACAGCGTTGAAACGTAGCCGAAGCCATCGTGGATGTAGTCGTAGCCCCACTTCCACTGATAACCGGTCACCTTGATCGTCATCTCAGGCGCAGAGCTGTCGCGCATATCAAGAATCGCTTTGGTGGCCGGGAAGGCCATCGCCAAAAGGATGAAAAACGGGATGATGGTCCACAGCGCTTCGACTGTTGCGCTCTCGTGGAATTGGGCCGCTTTATGCCCCTTGCTCTTGCGGTGGGCATAGAGCGAATAAAACATGACGCCAAACACAGCGACGAAAATGACTACGCAGATCCAGGTAATCAGCGTGTGCAGATCAAACATCTGCTGCGCAACCGACGAGTTCGCGGGCTTCAGGTTCATTCGCCAGTCGGCAAAAGCTGCCATCGGCAGCGACGCCATCAGCGCTCCCACAACAGCCGACTTCAACGTTGGCGCGACACTGCGCGCGAAAAACTTTGACATATTCTTTGGCTCAATCCAGTTACGCACAACAACTTGTCCCAATTCAATACCGACGTCTAACGCAATGACAGCGCGTGACGCAGTTCCCCCAGCGCCCGCATTTGTTCGGGTGCTGACAAAAATTCCACCAAGGCGACCGTTCGTCCGGACTGTCGCAACCGAACTCCGGACGGCATGCCTCGACTATTCGTTGCACGCTCAACGGCCAGCCAATTTCGGGTAAAGGCGAACTCGGCAGTTTTGCGCCGACGAACACAAATCACATTCACCCCGTTGTCCGTGACCTCCACCCGATCACGGTCTTGCGACCCGCGCTCAAACCACCAAAAGGCCGCTGCAACACAAGTCATCTCTATTCCTGTAAACAGAAGAATGACCCACACCCCTGCAAACAACAACCAGAACAACGCGAACGAAAGGGAAACAACTGCGATGGCCGCAAACACAAGAATTCTGTGCTTACGTTCCGTCGCAAGCCGTTTTCGCCATTCGAGTGTCATCGCTCCCACGCTGTACTGCAACCTTAAAAAACTTCGGTTCGTATGGAAAACCCTGAAAGTTTAGCAAATTGGCGCGTTCAGTCGACTCTCTCCCGAGACAATGCGAGCAAGTGCGCAAGAAGCTACGCGGCTGAAAAGCGATTCCGCACGGCTCGTGAGCACGATCGGTACCGGTGCGCCCTGAACAACGCCTGCACATTCACCGCCACCGATGTAGACAAAGCTTTTGTAAAGAATATTGCCGGAATTGAGATCGGGCACCAGCAAAATATCTGCGTCCCCTGCCACCGTCGAAACTATGCCTTTGGTTGCGGCCGCCTGCGCCGAAATGGCATTGTCAAAACCAAACGGGCCGTCAACCGTCGCAGCGCCGAAGCGACCGGACGCGCTCCATTCAGCAAGTGTGCGTGCGTCGAGCGTCGCCGGGATGCTGGCGTGAACGGTTTCAACGGCGGCTATGACGGCGACTTTCGGGGCGGTGACACCCAGTAGCTGCATCAAATCAACTGCGTGGGCGATACATTCCACCTTGGTTTGCAAGTCTGGCACGATGTTTACCACGGCATCCGTCACGGCGAGGCATTTAGGGTGTCGCGGCAAATCGAACACGAAAGTATGAGTCAATCTGCCCGACCCGCGAAGCCCCGAGTCACGTGCTAAAACTGCGCCCAATAGCTCGTCGGTATGCAGGCTGCCTTTCATGAGTATTGCCACCCGACCCGCTGCCGCGTCGGCAACTGCCCTCCGCGCAGCCTCGGTTGGAGAATCTCCAGTGTCGACCCAACGGTATCCCGGCATTTCCCGTGCGCCGGGCGTGGCAGTTAACAATTCGCGAGCAGAAATCGGCCCGTAAAACACCGGCTCGATAATGCCGAGGCGAGCCGCAACTAATGCCGCCTCTATCGTCGTCGCATCTCGCGGGTAGATGATCGCCGTAGCTGCAGGGGAATACGCGCGCGCAGCAGCGATCAGCGCCGCCAGCCGTGGATGATCGGCACTCGCCGCCATCGCTTCATCCATCAAAGCCCTACCAGTCGAGTGTTTGGCTAATCTGCTCGGCCGCTTCCCGCAGCGTTGGCAAAAATTCGATGGCTTGCAAAACGCTCATGCGCGATACGGGGCCATGCACTGCCACTGCGGCGACCACGCGATCCTGATCGTTGGTGACCGGCACTGCAAGGCAGCAAATACCCGCGAGGTACTCTTCGTTGTCAATCGCATAGCCACTACGACGAATTGACGTGAATTCCAGCTCTAGCTGGCGCAGCGTGGTCAGCGTATTTTTTGTGTGTGCGATAAGCGGCGCGTTGGTCAGCAGACGATCACGCATGCGTTTGGGCGAATGGGCTAGAAACAGCTTGCCGCTGGCGCTGGCGTAAAGCGGAACCTTCGAACCTGCGTGCAAATTTATCCGCAGCGGCCACGCCGATTCGACACGATCCAGATACATCACCAGATGCCCGTTCGGAATCGTCAAATTGCAGGTTTCGCCGACCCGCTCAACTAGCTCCTCAAGAATGGCCCGCCGCGCCGAGCGATGCGGCGAATGCAGCAGCACATTGCCCGCCAGAATCGCTAGCCGCTCGCCGGGAACATAGCGCTTCGCATCAGGCTCGCGCAGCAGCATGCCTGCTTCTTCCAGCGTTGTAAGTATGCGAAACACTGTCGGTTTCGGCAAATGCACGGCCAGCATGATTTCCGTCAGACTGACTGAGCGCTCGCTATTGGCGACAAATTCCATAACTGCCAGCGAACGCAACGCCGCTGATCCTGCTTCGCGACTGTCTCGGTGCGCTTCATCATGCTCGGGCAACATCTTACGTTCCTAAGTTAACTGCTGTCACATTATGCACAATTGTCATTAATCGATAAAAATGAAACGCGAAGATTCATTTTTTATGCCATCCGCGTTTGGTGAGGGTGACTAACTTGCACACTCGTGCGTATCTCATGAACAAACGAAAAGGCGCGCCATGACGATCCGTCGAAGCAAAAAGTTTCCTCCCGCAACAACAGTGAAACCCGCCAAGATCAAAGTAGATCGCCGTGTAACGCGTGGCCTAACACGCATGACGCCGTCCGAGGCGTTCGTCGAAACGCTCGTCGCGCAGGGCGTCACCGACGTATTCGGAATCGTGGGTTCGGCTTATATGGACGCGCTCGACTTGTTCGAAACAGCGGGCATCCGCTTCATCTCCGTCGCCCACGAGCAGGGCGCGGGCCATATGGCCGATGGCTACTCGCGAGTTTCGGGTCGCCACGGTGTATGCATCGGTCAAAATGGCCCCGGCGTCACTAATTTCGTCACGCCCACCGCAGCGGCGTTCTGGGCGCACTCGCCTGTGGTCGTGATCACACCCGAGACGGGCACCATGACGTTGGGTCTGGGTGGTTTTCAGGAAACGGATCAACTGCCCATCTTCTCGAAGATCACCAAATATCAGGCCCATGTCAACAATAAAGCACGCATGGCGGAACTCACTGCCCGCGCTTTTGATCGTGCCCACATCGAACTCGGGCCTACGCAGTTAAACATCCCGCGCGACCTGTTTTATGGTGAAGCTGATTTCGAAATATCCGCACCGATGACGATTGAGCGCGGCGCGGGTGGCGAGGCTGCGCTGGACGCTGCTGCCGAAATGCTGGCTAGTGCAAAGTTCCCGGTGATCCTTGCAGGCGGTGGCGTCATCATGGCCAACGGCAGCGCCGAAGCCGTGAAACTCGCGGAACTACTCGATGCTCCTGTATGCAACAGCTATCTGCACAACGACAGTTTTCCCGCGAGCCACCGCTTGTGGTGCGGGCCGCTAGGCTATCAAGGCTCGAAAGCAGCGATGAAGCTCATCAGCAAGGCCGACGTCGTGCTCGCTCTAGGCACACGGCTCGGCCCATTTGGTACGTTGCCTCAGCACGGCATCGACTATTGGCCGAAAAACGCAAAAATTATTCAAGTCGACGCCGACCCGAAAATGTTGGGCTTGGTAAAGAAAATCTCGGTTGCAATTTGTGGCGACGCCAAGGCAGCTGCCGCGGCACTGGTGGCGCGACTGAAAGGCAAGAAGTTGGCCTGTCACAGCAACCGTGACAGTCGCCTGGCGACCGTCGCCAAAGAGAAAAAGGCATGGGAAACGGAGCTTGATGGCTGGACTCACGAGACCGACCCGTACTCGGTCGAGATCGCGAAGACCTCCAACTACATGCATCCGCGTCAAATGTTGCGTGAGCTGGAAAAATCGATGCCCAAGCGAGCGATGGTCTCCACCGACATCGGCAACATCTGCTCAGTATCGAACAGCTACTTGCGTTTTGACGCACCGCGCTCGATGTTCGCCGCGATGGCCTTCGGCAACTGTGGCTACGCGTTCCCGACCATCATTGGTGCCAAGCTTGCTGCGCCGGATCGCGCTGCCGTCGCTTATGTTGGCGACGGCGCATGGGGAATTAGTTTCAACGAAATTCAAACCTGCGTGCGCGAAAACATTCCAGTCACTGCCGTCGTCTTCAACAACGGTCAATGGGGTGCGGAGAAAAAAAATCACGTTGACTTCTATAACCGCCGCTATCTAGGCGTTGCGCTCGACAATCAACCGCATTGGGCGAATGTTGCGCAAGCCATGGGAGCGGAGGGTCTGCGCATTGATCAACTGTCCGATGTGGGCCCAGCACTGGCAGATGCCTGCGCCGCACAGAAACGCGGCAAGACGACGATTCTCGAAGTGATGGTGACGAAAGAACTGGGCGATCCGTTCCGTCGTGATGCTCTGGCGTTGCCAACGCGCTTTCTCAATAAGTACAAACACACCGAGATCAAGCGCTAAATTCGTTAGCATCATAGACCGCTGCACGTTGCTGTTGACGTGCAAGCGTGCAGGTATGCATCAGGAGGTATTCATGCAACCACTGTCCCGGATTTTCGCGATTGGATTTGCGGTCGCGAGTCTCGTCATGTCGGCGTCTGGCTATGCGCAAGCCTGGCCCACCAAGCCCGTTCGATTGATCAACCCGTTTCCGGCTGGCGGTGGTACCGACACTTTTGCGCGACCTCTTTCCGCTCAACTGTCAAAACAAACTGGTCAACAATTTATCGTCGAGAACATCGGCGGTGCCGGTGGCACAGTGGGTGCCGCACAGGCCGCACGTGCTGCGCCAGACGGATACACTTTCCTGATCGGCGCGGTTCATCACACCATTGCGCCGTCGATTTATCCCAAGCTCTCATACGATATCGAAAAAGATTTCGTGCCTGTGACATTGCTGGCCATCATGCCGTTCGTGGTGGCCGCGCAGCCGACCAAGCTGCCGCAGGTAAAGACGCTGAAAGATTTGGTCGATTACGCGAAAGCGAATCCGGGCAAGCTGAACTTCGGGTCGCCGGGCTCCGGAACATCGCAGCACCTGACAGGCGAGTTGTTCAAGCTCGCGAATGGCATCGACATGGTTCACGTGCCGTACAAAGGCATGGGGCCCGCGATGCAGGATTTTCTGGGCGGGTCACTGGATGTGCTGATCGACGGGATGAGTGCATCGGCTGCGCAGATTCGCGCGGGTAAAGCGCGTCCGCTCGGTCTGATGGCTGCGTCTCGATCTCCACAATATCCGGACATCCCCACGTTCGCCGAGCAGGGCTTCCCCAACAACGAAGTGTCGCAGTGGTATGCGCTTTGGGCCCTTAGAGGAACGCCACCCGACATTGTCGACAAGATGTATCGCGAGGTCGTGAAAGCTCTGGACGATCCCAACGTGAAAGCTAACTGGACTGCGGCAGCGGCCGACGCAGGCGGAATGCCACCGGCCGAGTTTGCGAAATTCGTACACTCCGAAATGGAGCGCTGGGCCAAAGTAGCCAAGGCTTCTGGGGCGAAGCTTGATAACTAAGCTGATTGCAAAGCGCGTTGCTTGATGGATGAAGTTGAAGTAGTCGCGCGGCTCGTCGCGAAGGCTCGCGTTGCGCTGGCGATAGCCGACGCTCACGATCAGGTGCAGGTTGATCGCGTTTGTGCCGCCGCTGCATGGGCGATCATGGAGCCTGCGCGAAATCGCTCACTGGCTGAACTTGCGGTGCGCGACACCGGGCTCGGCAACGTCGCCGACAAGATTCAGAAAAACTATCGCAAGACTTTGGGTCTCGTGCGCGATTTACGGGGAGCTAAATCAGTTGGTGTGATTTCGGAGAACATCGAAACAGGCATCACAGAGATCGCGCGACCCGCTGGCGTGGTCGGCGCGATTACGCCGTCAACCAATCCCGGTGCAACACCCGCGAATATGATCATCAATGCGATGAAGGGCCGCAACGCCATCATTCTTGCGCCTTCGCCGAAGGGCTATTCGACGGTTGCGCTATTGCTGCAATACGTCTATGCCGAGTTCGATCGTATCCGAGCGCCGCATGATCTCGTGCAGCTACTGCCGTCCCCCGTGAGCAAAGCGTCGACCTACGAACTGCTGCGACAGGTTGATCTGGTCGTCGCAACAGGCTCGCAAGCCAATATCCACGCAGCCTACTCAAGCGGCACACCGGCGTTCGGCGTGGGCGCTGGCAACGTCGCGGTGATCGTTGATGCGAGCGCAGACACTGCTGCTGCAGCCGAGCGAATCGTACGTTCCAAAATTTTCGACAATGCGACCAGTTGCTCCAGCGAAAACAGCATGGTCGTCGTGGAAGCCGTCTATTCTGCAATGATCGCTGCGATGCAGGCGCAGGGCTGCGTGCTATTGACTGACGCGGAGAAAGCGCGGCTTCAGTTGATCATGTTTCCTGCCGGCAAACTCTCGCCGGTAGTCACTGCAAAATCGGCATCGGAAATCGCACATCTCGCCGGGATTGATCGAGCCGTAAACGCACGAGTGTTGATTGTTAGCGAGACTGGCACCGGAAGCGATTACCCTTTCTCAGGGGAGAAACTCTCCCCAGTGCTGAGTGTCTATCGCGCGCCGGATTTCGATGCAGCATGTCAACGTGTCCGCGACATCTATGCCCATCAGGGCGCGGGGCATTCAGTCGGGATTCATGCGTCGCCAGACCAAGCGGATGAGCTCGCACTTCAACTGGGCCTCACGTTGCCGGTTGCACGCGTCATCGTCAATCAGGCACATTGCATCGCTACGGGCGGCAGCTTTGACAACGGCCTTCCGTTCTCGCTATCAATGGGTTGCGGTACTTGGGGCGGCAACAGCTTCAGCGACAACCTTACTTACCGCAATTTCCTGAACATCACACGAATCGCAAGGCCCATCACCGAGCGGATGCCGAACGAGGCGGAGCTGTTCGCGGACTACTTCGCTCACGTCGCGCAATGACTTCCGCTTTGACTCTGCGCGACGTATTGCTTGGTCATGAGGCGATACAGCCGAACGCGACGCTATTGCGCTCGCCAGAGACTGATCGAGTATTGACCTACGGGCAGTTTGCGAAAGAGGCTCGACAACTGGCGGCACGTCTTCTCGCGCTCGGGATCAATACTGGCGATCACGTTGGGTTCCTGCTTCACAACGGCTACCAGACGACGACGCTTTTCCTCGGTACGATGGCGGCAGGCTATGTCGTCACGCCACTTAATTTGTTGTCGCAAGGTGCGGCCCTTGCCTACGTTCTGAAGCACAGCAATGTGCGAGTGGTATTCACTTCTGCGCACTACGAACAGCAGTTGCGCGACGCGATTACTTTAGTCCCGCAGCAACGCGCAAACGGCGTTCAAATTATCGTTATCGATTCAGACGCTGCCGACGCTCATGCTGGATTTGGCGAACGTTCACTGGAAGCCAACTTTGCGGGCACAACGCCCGCTTTGCTAATGTACACGTCCGGCACAACAGGCAAACCAAAAGGTGCGTTGCTAACACATAAAAATTTGCTGCACGCCGGACGATCCGTGTGCGAATGGCACGGTTTAACCGCGAATGACAGCGTGCTATCTTCGCTGCCGCTGTATCACATCAACGGTCAATGCATCGCCACGGTGGCACCGTTCGTAAGCGGCGGCAGCATCATTGCACCTCACAATTTTTCTGCACGTGCGTGGTGGTCGTGGGTGGAGCGCTACCAGCCGACCTGGCTAAATATGGTGCCTACGATCATCGCGTACCTGCTCAATGATGCAGACACAAATACGGGCGAAACGAAGCAGTGGCCGAACATCCGCTTCGCGCGCTCTGCCTCGGCACCACTGCCGCCAGAGCAGCATCGCGCCTTCGAAAAATTATTCGGGATCGGCGTGATCGAGGCGATGGGCATGACGGAATGCGCCTCGGTGGTGTTCTGCAATCCGCAGAGCGCATCCGAGCGCAAATACGGAACACCGGGGCTACCGTGTGGCGTTGACGTTCGCGTCGCTTCGACAGAAACCGGAGCGACGTTGGGCGATGGCGTAACAGGCGAGCTGCAACTACGCGGTGACAACGTGATGCTCGGTTACTACAACGCGCTGGACAAGACCACCGAAGCGATGACCAGCGACGGCTGGCTGCGCGCTGGCGATCTCGGTCATCGTGACGCAGACGGTTTTTACTTCGTGACGGGCCGCATCAAGGAACTCATCATCAAGGGCGGTGAAAACATCGCGCCACGCGAGATTGATGAAGCTCTGCTCTCACATCCTGCCGTGCTTGAAGCCGCAGCGGTTGGCATTCCCGACGCAAACTACGGACAAGACATTCTCGCCGCTATCGTACTTAAACCCGGCGTCGCCTGTGATGAAGAAATGCTGCGTGAGCATTGCCTGCGTGTACTGGGTCGCTACAAAACACCCAAGACGTTTCGTTTCGTTGACGATCTGCCCAAAGGCGCATCAGGTAAAGTTCAACGGTTGAAATTGCTCGACCCATCCTAATGCAGCCCGATGTGTATCGCCGTATTTCAATGGAACCCAGACGCTGAAACGCCGCTTTTGCTCGCCGCAAACCGGGATGAACACTTCGAACGGCCCACGCGCTCGATGCACTGGTGGCCGCGAGGAAATGTTTTAGCGGGCATAGATCTCAAAGCCAACGGCGCGTGGTTGGGTGTTACCCGACGAGGGCGCTTTGCACTCATTACCAACATCCGTAATCCAGCGATGCGAAAAGCGGGAGCGCCATCGCGCGGGCAAATCGTGCGGCAGTATCTTGAAGCTACTGAATCAGCGGGGGAATTTATTGAAGGGCTTGCTGCGAAAGCCAGTCAATACGACGGTTTCAATCTTCTGTGCGGATCACTCGGCGGCGACACACGTGCATTGTGGTTCTTAAACTCCGCGGATGGCACACCTCGATTGCTGGATGCGGGGATTTACGCGCTCTCAAATGCCTCGCTCGACACAGAGTGGCCCAAGGTCAGGCGCATCAAAGCCGGGTTTCGCCATGCGCTCGCGGAACGCGAACTGGTGGCGCAAAACGAAAGGTTATTTCGTCTGCTCGCAAACACCACAAAAGTGGCAGATCATGATTTGCCGCAAACCGGCGTGCCATTGGACTGGGAGCGCAAGTTAAGCTCGATCTCCGTTCGTCGTGACGGCTATGGCACGAGGGCATCAACCGTAATGCGCCTAGCTCACGGAAAAGCCACCGTCACGGAACTCAATCACCGCGAAGACTCAGCTCCAGGCGAGCGCAACGAATTCGCTTTCGAGCTTCAGTAGACAAGCGCCGCAGCGTTCAGAACGCCGACGGAAATCGACGCAGATGCCAGAAAAATCGACTCTGCGATGTTCCCTTTTTCAATCGCGCCCGACAAGCCCGGCATCAACATTCGCGCGAACACAAACACGACAAGTTGAACCACGGTCGCGAGCACCGCAAACAACACCAGATCAATCAGGTTGACCGCATTGGCGACTGAACTGGCTAGCGGCAATGCAAAGCCCAACATCGCACCCGAGAGCGAAATCGCGGCTGCTGTATTACCCTCCCGGATCAGATTGATTTCGTCGTACGGCGTCACTTTCATGTAGATGACGGTGAACACGACGAACAGTAAAAGCGCAACGGCAAAGTAAATCAGGAAATCGTCAAAATAGCGGATCGATTCGTTGATGGAATAACTCATGGCGGTGACCTCTTTGAATTAATCAAAATAGTGCGGCACAAACCGCGATGTGTTCATTGTGATTTCTGTGGCATCTTCACGCAGGCCAATGCCCGCTGGCGAATCACCGACGATCCAGCTTCCCACCGTCACGTAGTTACCTTCAAAGCTCGGAATCGGGGTGTATTGCTGGTAGACATAGCCCTCCTCGCCGTAGGTGCCTTCGGCGCGAATCACTTCGCCGCCCTTATAGATTTCAACGTTGGCCCCTTCACGCGAAAGCAATGGCTTTTTCACGTAGTCACCGAGAATTTTGTGACGCTGGAACGAAGCCGGTAGCAACAGTGGATGATCGGGATACAGCTCCCACAAAATCACCAGCAACCCCTTGTTCGCCAGCAACATCTTCCACGCTGGCTCGATCACCCGCATCGTCGTCTTGCGCAAGTTGTCGCCAAACTCGTCAGCAATCAACCATTCCCACGGATAGAGTTTGAATAGCGTCTCGATGCGCTCATTGTCGGTATCAACAAAAGCAAGATCACTTTCGCTCCAACCGATTTCTTCGACGGTCAGCCACGGTGCCTGCAAGCCCGCCTGCATCGCCGTGTCGCGCAGGTAATCAAGGTTGCCGTCGTCCTCTTCACTACCGCCCGCGCAGGTGAAGTGCACATGCTCATACCCATGCTCGGACTTGAGCCATTTCCATTGCTCAATCAACGCTTCGTGCAGGCTGTTGAACTGATCAACTCCGGGCTTCGTGTCCTCTACCCAATGCCACTGCGCGACACTCGTTTCCACCAGTGAGGTAGGTGTGTCAGCGTTGAACTCAAGCAATTTCGGTGGCCCGTCGCCGTTGTAGGCTAGATCAAATCGTCCGAACAGCGATGGGTGGTCATTGTCCCAACTCTCGCGGATCATTGCCCACGCAGTTTCCGGGATCGCCAGCTCTTTGAAGCGCTCTTTCTCGATGATGTGGCGAGCCGCCGCCATGCACATGTCGTAGAGCTCTTTCGTTGCGTGCTCTAAATCATCAATTTCACGGCGCGAGAAGTGATAGCAAATGCCCTCTTCCCAATACAGTCCGTCAATCGAATGGAAGCTGAAACCCGCGTCTTCGCAGCGCTTTTGCCAGTTCTCGCGCTTGGGTACATGTTCACGCCGCATGCCTAGCCGCCCGACGAATGCGACGACGAACTGCTACTACTACCGCCGCCGTGCCGCGATGCCGACGCGCCAAAGCCGCCGCGAGATACGGACGACGACGAGATCGTGCCCGACGAACGCGAGCCAGGGCGGGCATCAGAGCTAAATCCGGAGCTTCCGGAACGGGACGAATATCGTGGGCCGTAGAAGCTGCGCGAGCCACCGAATCCGGTATGGCCCGTAGTGGCTGAGGAGGCAACCTCTTCACAGTCACCCGGATTGCCCCAGTCGGCTTTGCAAGCTTCTAGATTGGCGTAAACGTCGCGGCTGGTGCTTTTATTGCTTTCAAGATTGCCGCACCCCGTCAAACCGCCTAACGCGGCTGTGCCCATGAGCACAAGTGTGAGGTTCAAGCTGCGCATGCGCTTCGGCTTGGGAGCAGATGTCTTTGCTACTCTCGACTTTAACTCACGGATTGAATGCGTTGGAGCGGCCTTCATCGGCGCGCGCGACGCCTGACTGCTCGTCGCCTCAAGAACCGTCACTCTAGGATCATCCACCGCGTCACCTCGCCCTTTAAATGGGACTGAATTGACGGATGTTTTACGCGGGGGCGGCGCCTATGTCAACGCAGCGGAATTCCGGCGTCGTTAATGAACCGCAGCAGGCCGCAGGAAACGAATCAAAGTGCCGTCACGTAGGCAAATTTCGCCTTCACCAGAGAGCCTTGCGCCCTCAAAGTCGCGCTGGATCAGAAGCAATTCCTGATCCTCGCGCGTGCCCTCAACCAATACATCATCAGGCCGTGTGAACTCGTCCGGCGCATGCAAATAGTCGGCCGTGAATACATCGTCGCCGACCTGCACAAAGGCAGCTTCATTCATCGCCACCGTGAGGGTGTCGAACATCGGCGGCACGGTGGTAGCGGGAATGGTGGTGGTCATTGAATGCATCATGGTCTTCATAGTGGGGGCGGGACACAGGCGTTTCAAGCAATTAATGCGCCGGATGCCCATTTGGTGCACTGAAGTGTCGAAACAGCAACACCTGGCTAGTGGAGGGCTACGGGGCCATCGCTGCCTTCATTCGACTTGCGGCCAAATTTTTCCGACAAAAACTGCGAATGATCGACAAACGCCTGCACGTCGTGCGCAGCCAGCGCATCATTGAGCTGCGTCACTTTCTGCCCCAATTCGTCGACCGTTTGCGCGAGCGTGGTCTCCGCCGTCATGCCGTTGGCAAGCGCTTTGGTCGTGGCGAATTGCGCGGGAATCGACCAGAACGACTTCAACGCATCGGGAAGGTAACGAAGCGCGATGTAGCGGGCGTGAAAGGTGTCCTCAATCGACAGCGTGACTTTAGAGCGTTCCCATTGCGCCAGCATCGCCTCAATGGCGTCGCAGAGATTGAGCAGCTTTGTCCCGGTAGCGGCTGACAGTCGGCGATCAGGATTAATGTTCACCAGACGGCGAATCGCGGCCAATGCTCTGCGTGTTGCTTCGCGTGTATCTTCGCTGTCAGCAAACGTCAACTCCCCCCAGTCCGGCCCCGCCAAACGCGGCCAGCCTAACCACAGACCCCCGCAAACGAAGCCCGCTCCGTAAGCAAGCAGTGCAAGGCCGGAAAGTCGCGCGCTGACCCATCCCAACCCGACCAGCGCCAGTACGGAAATCGCCAACGCCAGGCCAAGCCAGTTCGCGGGAGAGAACAAAAAACGGGTAGCGGTTTCACCGAACGTGGATAACCTCATGGTCTATTGATAGGCCCGGATTTCTTTGAACACGGCGGGTAGTGGCGTCTTGCGCGCATCAAAGCTGCGCCCGCCGGTCATCTTGGCGATTTCTTTCAGCGTTGCATCACTCGCTTCGCCGAAGGCAACAGTGAACACGGGAATCGCTCGTGCATCCTCGGGCAAGGCGGCATAAGCCTCTTTAAATTGCGTGAAATTGCGGCCCTGATTATTCTCGCCATCGGTGAATGCGATCACTGAATATTGGTAGTTACGATCCTTCGTCTGCGCTGCGCTCATCTGCGCGAGTGCATCAAGAATCGCATCGTAGAGCGCGGTGCCTCCGGTCATTCTCAAGCCCGTTGCGTATTCGCGAACCTGCTCCAACACTTCGGTTTTTTTCTGTGCATTCGCGGTCGAGGTGGCAGGCGGCAGCTCGAAATACGTCGGACTTCCAGGTCGATCAGAAAATGGCAACATCCAGATACGTTCGCGGCTCGATAGTCGGGCCAATCGACCGGTCAAAGAAACGTCGGCCCCGGCGACGCTGTGAAGCGCGCTGATCAAGTCCGAGCGCCGCGTGCCGCCATTCATGCTGCCGCTCACGTCGAGCACGAAAGTCGATGCAATCGGCTTGCGAAATTCGTTGAGATACGCATCGATCAAACCATCAGCCAGACCGCGATCAGGCGAGAACGGCAGCTCGATCAAAGGAGCCGTCGGAAACGTGACGGCTGAAGCTGCGTTCGCATTGACCGGGCGGCGCAGCGTCGTTCGTGCAAGCCACGTCTGCGCCTCATCGCCTTTCAGATAGTCCACAACCTTTTGGTACTCCGCACGCTTCGCGTCCGAGAGCAGCATGAACGGATAATCCGCCGTCGCGATCCCCTCGCGCGGGTAGAAAAGTTTCAGCGGCTCCTTCAATTTACCCGACTGATTCATCGACAACAGCCAGCTTTCGTAATTGATGAAAGCGTTGACGTAAATGCCCTGCTGCTCTATGAATTTCTCTGCAAGGTAGGTTGAGTTGTCGCCCACCAGTTTGTATCCACGCAGAAAGTCGGCGACGGCTTTTCGATCAATGTCCGCAGCCGTTAGCGCTTCGGCTTTCTGCGTAGACGCAGCAACGACGCCCACCAGCGCCATGTAGCCCTGATTGGACGTCGCGGGATTCGACAATGCGTATTTGAGCTTGCCCGCCTTCGCCGCCTCGGTCACCGTCTTCCACGTTACCTTGCTGGCATCGGCCCACGCTGGCCCCAAGCGCGCAACGTCCGACTCGCTCACGCCCACCACAATCGGCGACAGCATGATTTTTTCCTGCAACTTCACGCGCGCCTGCCCTTGCGGATCGGACAGCAAATATTTGGCGTTGGCGAACCATGCGGCATCTGCCGGGGTCTTGCCGGTCAGCACCTGCTCGGTGCTTTCCATCGTGCCGCCAAACGTGAATTTGAGCGTTACTCCGGTGGCCTTCTTGACCATTTCCTCCAGCGGCTGCGCATCACGCAAATCGCTGGTCGCCAGCACTGACAAAGTCGCTTGTGTGGAGATCGGCGCAACATCAGCGACCACTACTTTCGGCGTTGCAGGCTTGGAATCTTTCCCACAACCGACCAACAACAAGGCGACCGCAAATAGCGATACGTAACCGAGATTCAATTTCATTGCGACATCTCCCGTGTGACCACATCAATCATGGTGGACATCGTTTCAAAGGACGGTGGATCGATCAGATTGCCAAGCTTTTCATCCACATTGAGTTTTGCGCCCTGCGCTTTTTGCAGGAAGGCGGCGCTGTCGGCAATTCGGAAACCGTAGTCAACCCCGATCGCCTGCATCTCAGCGTTGGTCGACAGCAATTCGCCCAGCCGCTTCGAGCGCTCGTTCATCGCGACGTACACCACCTTGTTGGCGATGGTCGGCTGCGGGTATAACAACGTCATATCCTTTGGCAGTGGCTTCGTGAGAGCAAACGCGAGCATCTGGTTTTCGTAAATAAATGCGAGTGGCGTTTTGCCGATGCCAATCGCAATGTAGTCATCAAAATTGCCGTTGACGTAGTTTTCCTGATAGCCCTGACGCTTGAACAGATCGGTCGCAATCTTTGCCACTTTCTCGGCAGTGGCGCGATCTGTGGGTAGTTCGTTGCCATTGAGCGCGTACGCCGCCAGCGCCAGATACATTGCGCCTGAATTACTTTTGCGCACGTCCGTCGTGGAGACCAGCACCGATTTGTTGACGTCGTACGCCTGACTACCCTTCAAGTCTTTCCAGCGCGTCTTCGCCTGCATCAAGGTAACTAGCTTCGCCAGATCGACGGAATACACGCCTGGTTGCAACGATTTCGCAAGACCATTTGTCCGGAAAATTTCTGCGATTGGTTGCCAGGATGCAATCACCATAGGTGTGAAAAACACGGTGTACTGCGTCGCCGTCTGATTGGCGCGCTTTGCAGCGTCGAGAATCTGATTCGCCGCGACGATGCCCGACGGAAACATAAAATCCGGCCCGCCGCTCGCGGCCACTCGCTGCGCCATGTCGCGTGAACCGATGCGCGTGACATTCAGCCTGAACCCGTTGTCGGCCAGCCATTTGGTCACGCGCACGTCCTTGAAGAAAGGCTCAACGTCTAGCGCGATTACGCCCGTCAGCTCAATGGTCTGCGCGGCACGTAAACCCGGCAGGCTCAGCGTGGGTGCCTGGCCATTGGCCAGCTGTTCGTTCTGCGTTGATTTGAGCGCCCAAAATACAGAGCCGCCCAAGAGCGCGAGCAGCAGAGCAGTGATGAGCGTCTTTACCGTACGATTCATGCTTGTGGGTGGGTGGAACGCCTGAAGATAACAACGGATTATGTCCCCAATGAGCGCCATTTCGACACCCCGTGAAAACTCCGTCATCGGCGATGAAAAGGCGGCGGGGGACGCAACCTTCAGCGCATAATTTGTGCGATACCCAACCGATTTCATGACCGGGAGATTTCATGTCCGACGCAGAACCATCCAAACCAACCCTCGCGCCAGCGGCGAACAGCTTCCAGCTAACGCCGCCCGAGCTCCTCACGCCCGTCGTACCGGAAGCCTCGAAATCAGCCGTACCGCTAGCGGAAGCGACCAAAGTTGCGGTTGATGAGCAAGTCGCAAAGTACGTTGACGCGTTACTGAAGGAAGACGTGGAAAGTGCGGCCTTCAAGGGCAAGCTCGACAGCGCGTTTGCGTTGGGCCGCGAGGAAATCTCCATCGCCTCATCGTTGATGCAGGGGCGCTTTATGCAACAGAATTTCGTCGGCGTGGAGTCGAGCCCGGCGTACAAGGCCATCGGCGACATTCGCGCGCAGCTCGACGATTTGAATCCTGGAAAGCAGGGCGATTTGTTTCAGCCCAACAAAATCCTCGGTGTGATTCCGTGGGGCAACAAGCTGCAAACGTATTTCCGCAAATATCAAAGTGCGGGCGCTCAGCTCAACACCAGCATGCAGCAGCTCTACGCCGCGAAGGACGAGATGCAGCTTGATGTCGTGGAGATCGAAAGTTCGCGTGGCAAGCTCTGGGAGGCGATGCAAAAGCTCGCGGCGGGCATTCATTTTTCAGAAAAGCTCGATGGCCAACTGGCGGATCGTGCGACCGCGCTGAAAGCGACCGACCCACGCCGAGCCCATGCGCTGGAGCAAGAGGTGCTGTTCTATGTGCGCCAAAATTTGCAGGACATGCTCACCCAACAATCGGTGTGCATCAACGGCTATCTCGCGCTCGACGTGCTCAAGAAAACGGGTCGCGAAATGATTAACGGGTGTTCGCGCGTCGCCACCACGGGCATGAGCGCGCTCGCCGTCGCGCAGACGGTCGCACGCGCCACCGGCAATCAGTTGCAGGTGATGGAAATGCTGCAAGGCGTGAACAGCACCATCGAGGACTTGATCGCCGAAACCGGCAAACAGCTCAACACGCATGTCGAAAAAACCACCGAGTTCGCGCAGAACCCGGGCCTCGGCATGGACAAACTGAAAGAAATGTTCGACCAGACGTTCAAGGCGATGGACGCGATGGACAGCTTCCGCAGCAAAGCCATCGACGTGATGGGCAAGAACAACGCGATGCTGAAAGATCAGATCGCGCGCAGCGAAACCTATGTGGATCGCGTCCGACAGCAGCAGGCGCGGGAGGCTACGGTGGTGGTGGAATCTGGCCCCGTGAAGCTCTAACTCGTAGGGTGGGCAGCCTCTGCCCACCCCATCTCAACGATACGACAACGTGGGCACGGGGTGCCCACCCTACATCCCATCATTCACTCAAGAAGTACCGCAATGATCGACCTTTACTACTGGACCACGCCGAACGGCCACAAGATCACGATGTTTCTCGAAGAAGCGACCATGAAATATCGCCTCATTCCGGTGAACATCGGCAAAGGCGAGCAGTTCGATCCCACGTTTTTGCAGATCGCGCCGAACAACCGGATCCCGGCGATGGTCGATTACAAGCCGATGCAGCCCATGCCAGGTGGCGAACCGATGACGCTCTTCGAAAGCGGCGCGATGCTCCTTTACCTCGCCGACAAATCGAAAAAGTTTCTGGATCGAAAAAATGCGTACTGGCGCAAAGAGGCCATTCAGTGGCTCTTCTGGCAGATGGGCGGGCTCGGCCCGATGGCAGGCCAGAACCATCATTTCGGCACTTACGCACCGGAAAAATTGCCCTACGCAATCAATCGTTACGTGAATGAAACCGCGCGGCTTTACGGCGTAATGGACAAGCGCCTCAAGGATCGTGAATTTCTTGCGGGCAACTATTCCATCGCCGACATGGCCAGTTATCCGTGGGTGGTGCCGCACGAGCGCCAACAGATGAATCTCGATGATTTTCCGAATCTGAAGCGCTGGTTTCACGCCATCAAAGAGCGCCCAGCCACGATTCGCGCGTATCAGATAGCGAAGGACATGAGCGTGCCCGCGAACAACAACATGACCGATGACGCCAAGCGAATTCTGTTTGGCATCGAGAAGAAAAAATAGCGCTTTGCAGTACCTACCGTGAAACTTGTACGCCTCATTTATGCCAGCCGCCTGATTGCCCCACTTGGGAAAAGCGACGCCGAGCAAATCCTGAAGACCAGCTTGCGCCGCAACAACGCGCTCGGCGTCACCGGCTATCTCTGCGTGTCGCCCACGCACGCGCTGCAATGCCTCGAAGGCCCGCGCGACGCCGTGAACAGCGTCTACAACCTGGTCGTCGCCGACCAACGCCACGCCGAGGTCACGCTGCTGCGCTACGCCGAGCCGTGGCGGCGCCTGTTCCCGGTGTGGGGCATGGGCTACACCGCCGATCTCGCCCGCGCCGCACCTGAGTCCGCCCGCTGGCACGACGCGTCAGGATTCAACCCGTTTCTGGTGGAAACTGATCTCGTTGAAAACGTGATTGAAGCGCTTTGCGAGCGGGCTGAGCAGGTAGAGTTAAGGGCTTGACTGACCCACCCGCAAGCATTTGTTACTTCCCTGTGCGTTTTGGCTTGACTCGTGAACTGTTGAATTCCACGACATCGCGCCAGCGAACCGTGCCATCAACGTCCACATAGTCGAGCATGAACTGCCGCAATAACTCGCTGTGTTTCTTTTGCAGGGCCTCGTCGAACGCCGATTTATGCAAGGCAGCCGGTTTGGCAATCGCATCAGAAATGCGGACATAAAATTCGGGTTCGCCTGTCAAAAGCTCCCAAAAATCTTGACCTGCTTTCTTTTGAATCGTCTTCGCGTTTTTCGAAACAGGCGCGCGACCATAACCAAAGCCGACTACTTTGTGAAAAGCTTTCTTCAGTTTTTTTAGGCGCGCTTCGATTTGATCGAATTCAACTTTCTGGCCTTTGTCGCTTTGCGAATTGAAGATATTCGTTCCTGACTTCACAGATATCGCGAAGTACTCGGTTTCGGTCTCAATCGAAATGTCCTGCCCAGCGCCGGCGCCTACCGATACGCGGCGACCCGAGCCGCTAGACACATTCGCTGCCCACAGCGCAAGTGGCTCAAAAAATTCGTTACCAAATATGGTTTCGTCGGAGCTTGAAATCCTTGCACTCAACAAATGATCAAGGTACTGATCTGGGCGCTGAACTCCAATAGCTCGATACAAATAGGGGTTCTTGTTAAGCAGTTTTGCCAGCGTCAATGCCTGCAGTTGCGCAAATCTGCGCTCATACAGCACGTTGAGCAACTCCGAAACCTTAACTGCGAGCTTCTTCGCAGGAATCATTGAGCGCTCCTCTTATGCGCCGTTAGCTAAAGCAAACGACAACTGTTTCATATTGTCATGCACAGACGTGCCTCGCATCCGCTTCACGCGCACTTCCGAGTTGCCGAGCGCGACTGACATCAGCATTTGGCCAATCGCAGTGCCTAGTGGGATCGGAACCGCGTTGCCGATCTGGCGGTAGCACTCCGACGTGCTGCCGCTAAATTTCCAGTCGTCAGGGAACCCTTGAATGCGCGCATATTCCTTGACTGACAGAGGGCGCGTTTCTCTTGGATGGCAGAGCGCGGTTGCTTTTTGAATTGGACTTGTGACAAGCGTTGGTGACGGTTCGCTAAACGGCAGACGACGGAAAAAACCTACTTTCCCACCGCCCGATTCGTAAGCACCGCCCATGGCTGCCTGAACCAGATTTTGAGGCAACGAGCGCCAATTTCCACCTTCTGGCACAAGCGCTAGATACTTTAAAACATTCGGCGAAAAACGCGCACACGGCCCCGGATCATCCTGCAAATCCGCAATCGCGCTATGCAAGGTTCGCCAACGCATCGCGGGATTCTGATGCATATGAAAATGTGTTGGCGACGGTAAGAAAATTGCCTCGCGATCTCGGCTGCCAATGATCACAAGACGTTCGCGAAACTGCGGCGCGCCGTAGTGAACGGCATCGAGAACAGCATGCACCGTATGAAAACCGAGCGCACGAAAGCGTTCAATGATGACCGACAGAAGCGTTCTGGACGGGTCATCCGCAGAGGGCATTGAGGCCAACCCTTTCACATTTTCCATGACGAAAAATCGCGGCTTCAACGTTTGGACTACGTGAATAAACTGCTGGTAAAGCATCCCGCGACCGTCTTCAACGCCCAGTCTTTTTCCAGCAGTCGAAAACGATTGGCACGGCGGGCCCCCAACCACAGCAAACACATCGTCGCGCTTGATCTGGCCCTTTTTAAGCAGAAAGTCGCAGCCCGGATCCGCCTCGATCAGCGTACGAATATCGCCAAGCACACTGGCGTGACCGTTGGCCTCAATCGTCTCGCAACTCCACTTGTCGAAATCCTGCGAAACAACAACGTTCAAACCCGCCTGCATCAGACCCAAATCCAGCCCCATCGCGCCTGAAAATAGCGAAACTACAGGGAAGGCTGGCGCGCCTGAGAGTTGGTGAACATTCTTCATGAGAAACTGCTTTTTAACTCAAGTGTATTGCTGCTGTATGTTAATTCAGTTGATTGTGGCAGAACACACGACCTTCTGCGATTTATAGGGATCAATCTTGATGCTCACGCGTCAGAGCGCAAAAATTTTGCATGTGAAAGCACGCTTTCCGGCAAAGCGTATGCAGAGGTCACGGCACACTCAAGAAGGCAGCCTATCTGGCGTCGACTTACTACTTTTCCTTGCGAAGCGGCAACGATGCGGCTCGGCGCGTGCGCTTACGGTGGCGATAGGGGCATTCGATATACGCTTGCCATCGCTACTTTCGGTGTATACGGTCTGACCGTACTGGACTTTGAACGATGGACACACCTCAAACAACTAGCCGTCCGCTGCTGACGCCGCCGCTCAATGAGCTGCGCACCGCGCTGAAGAAGGCTTCGCGCCTGCAACGCCGTCTCGCCATGGCCTACGGCATTCACGTCAAAAAGCCGAAAAAACGCTAGTCCAGCGACAGCAGCTTTTTCTTGGAAGCCTTGTTGCATTGGGGCTAGGCGCGCTTTTTTCTACAAGTCGATTTCCGCGATTTTATCGTACTAGCCCGCATTTAACTGCGATTTCAGCCAAAAGCTGCTACGTCCGAATTGCCGCAATCCGGGCAATTTGCTCCGCTGTATTTGCCAGCAATTCCGGCGCTCGAATGACAGCTTGATCGAGCGTCATCGGGCCGGGGACGAGGGAGAAGCAGCCGCCGTTGAAGGCGGCGTTTAGGGCTTGGAGTGAGGCGGGATCGACGCCACCGCTGATTAACGTCGCTTTCAAGCCGAGGTTGCCGTGTTCACGCGCGATTTGAGCGGCGGCGAACGGGGTTTTGCCGAGCAGGGTTTGGGCGTCGGTGCGGCCTTCGCCGGTGATGAGCCAATCCGCGTTTTTGCAGGCGTCGGCCAAGCCGATGAGGCGGGCGACGGTTTGTGCGCCGGATTCGAACTTTGCGCCTAGCAGCTGCAGCGCGTAGCCCAAACCGCCCGCCGCTCCTGCGCCTGCCTTGTCTTTGGCCGAGCGTTGCAGCGCGGCTTCCAGACGCTCGGCGTAGGCCGCGATGATGCCATCGACGCGCGCCACGTCGCTCGCCGAAACGCCTTTTTGCGGGCCGAAAATCGCGGTTGCGCCGCGCTCGCCGATGAGCGTGTTGTTCACGTCAGAGAGCAGTGTGATTTCGCAGTCGGCGAGTCTGGCGTCAAGGCCCGTAACGTCGACTGAAATAAGTTTCGCTAGTCCGTTCGGCGTCGGTTCGACGTCGCGGCGAAAGGTGCCAGTGAATTTCACACCGAGCGCGGCGAGCAGGCCTGCGCCGCCATCGTTGGTGCTGGTGCCGCCGAGACCGATGAAGAAGTGGCGGATGCCTTCACCGACCAGAAGGCGCATCAATTCGCCGACGCCGTAGCTCGTGCGGTCACCGACCGCGACGGCCAGGTTGTGGGCGTCTTCGATGCCAACGATTTGCGCGACTTCAATCATCGCGGCTTCGTAGATGCCGTGTTTGATGAGCGCGTAACCTGCTTCCGCTGATTGACCCGCTGCATTGCGTACGAGGGCTTGTTTGCGCCGCGCACCGGTGCCTGCTAGCGCGTGGCTGACGGCATCGAGTGTGCCTTCGCCGCCGTCGGCCATCGGCCGCTTAACGATCTCCGCGATGCCGGCATCGGGCAGAACGCGACGCAATCCAACCTCAAGTGCGGCGCAAACACCCTCCGCTGAGAGCGAACCTTTGAACGAATCCGGAGCCAGAATTATTTTCATGCCGCGATTTTCATTCCACCGGATTTTCCATCGTGTCGCGCTGTGTAGCCCGCTTCACGCGGTCATTTACGGCGTCCCATTCGGGGCCTTGCGGCGGGGCTTCGATGATGAGCGTGCCGTAGCGTTCGCTGTCGAGCGAACGCAGCAGGGCATACAGCTCGTATTCCCAGGTTTGGGCATCGCCCGCGAGACGGATGGCGCGCAGTTTGGCTGAGGGTTCGACATCAAACGAATGCGTGATGACGCAGCGCGAGGGCCCGCGATCCTGCGCTTGCCGGAAGGCGCGCAATTGCGTGCGCAGGCGGCGCTCTTCAAGCATGATGGTAGGTGTACGTGGCGCGTAGTGCGACGCCATGCTGCCCGATACGCGCGGCGCGTCGCTGGCAGCGTCCGTGACGTTGCCGACGGCGACGCCAAGCACTTGCTCGATCTCGTTGGCGCGCACACGACCGGGCCGCAAGATACGCGCACGGTCACCGCTGACGTCGACGATGGTGGATTCAACGCCGACGTCACACGCGCCGCCGTCCAGAATGAACAGCGCGAGATCGGGGAATTCAACGGCTACGTGCTCCGCTGTAGTGGCGCTAACCTGACCAAACTGATTGGCGGACGGCGCCGCGAGACCCCCGCCGAATTCGCGCAGCGCAGCCTGCGCCACAGGATGCGACGGCACGCGCAAACCAATCGTGTCCTGCCCACCAGTAACCGCATCAAGCACATGGCTCGCGCGCTTGACGATTAACGTCATCGGTCCTGGCCAAAACGCGGCGGCGAGTTTTTCAGCGGATTCAGGCCACCTCAAAGCCCAGGCTTTCGCGGCGTCGGCCGATGCGACGTGAACGATCAATGGGTGATCAACCGGTCGTCCTTTCGCCGCAAAAATCTTTCTGACTGCGTCGACATTGCTAGCGTCAGCGGCCAAGCCGTACACGGTTTCCGTCGGCAATCCGATCAGCTCGCCCGCACGTAACCACGCCACCGCCCGGGTCACGTTGTCCTCGGTCGGTACTTCGATCCACGGTGTGTTGGGTCTCTTCATCAATACACGCTCGGTTCGTTAGGTGGCCGCGTTTTGAAACGCTTGTGTGTCCACAAATATTGAGGAATATTCTCGCTGACTCTGGCTTCAATGAATGCGTTCACGGCACGCGCGTCGGCCTCATCATCGCCAGACGGGAATTTATCCCAAGCCGGGTAAAAGCGCACGTCGTAGCCGCCTCCGTGCGGTCGCTGCGTGGCGATTACGGGGACCACCGCCGCTCCGGTGAGCTTCGCCAAACGCGAGACGCCCGTGATGGTGGCGGCCTTCACGCCAAAGAACGGAACGAACACAGAGTCGCGAGCACCAAAGTCCATATCTGGCAGATAGTAGAACGGCAGGCCGGATTTCATCGCGCGGATGATTGGTTTCACGCCGTCGGTACGGGCAATGATCTTCGAATCGCTGAATCGCGTGCGCCCCGCGAGCATCATCTGGTCAAGGTCGGGATTGCTCTGCTCGCTGTAGAGCGAGCAACCCGAGGTGTCAACCGAAATGCGAATGGCGCAGGCGTCCAGTCCAATGAAATGGGGACACAGCCAGATCACGGGTTTACGGTTTTCTCCCTGCTGGAATTGCCTCCATTGGTGCTCGTCATGCAGCGTGACGTAGTTGCGAATTTTTTCGCCGGAGGCGTTCCAGAGAAAGCCATGTTCGAGCGCGGCCTGTAGGTAGGCGCGGAAGTGGGCGCGGGCGATGGTTTCGCGCTCCGCCTCGGACCGTTGCGGAAAGCACAGCCGCAGATTGGTGAGTGCGACGCGACGGCGCGATTTTGCAAGCCACCAGCCGAGCGTCGAAAGCGGGCCACTCACCGCCGCGATGACTCGCGTGGGCACGAGCGCAAGAAGCTTGCTTCCGACGAGCGCGGCGATGCCTGGGAAGGTCATGGCGATGCTTCGCCTTGCGGCGTCAAACCGCCCGGCACTTTGTACCGGTTGTAACTCCACAAATATTGATCCGGCGCTAGCGCAATCGCCGCCTCAACGGCCGCGTTCAGCTCTCGCGCAGCCGTTCCCGAATCTCTTGAAAAAGCGTCTAGCGGGATGAAAGTCAACCGATAGCCCTGCGCATTCGGCAAGCGCACACACGCAATCATCGCAACCAACGCCTTGGTCGTTTTGGCAAACTTTTGCACCAACGTGATGGTGTAGGCAGGCCGTCCGAAAAACTCAGCCCACGCCCCCTCCCCGCCTCTCTCCGGATCGGGCACCTGATCCGGCAACAAACCAATCGCTTCGCCACGACGCAGCGCTTTGAGCATGGCGCGGATACCGCTCATCGCAGCGGGTTCCGAGCGAATTTGCAGGCGGTCGCGACCTGCGCGCATCATCGGCTCGGCCCACGCCACACGCGGTGCGCGGAACATCGCGGTCAACGGCATCTGCGAGCCGATGAAGAGCGACGCGATTTCGAAAGTGCCCAGGTGCGGCGTGAGAAAAATGATCCCGCGACCTTGATCCTTCGCGGCGAGAACAGCATCCCAACCGTCAACGATTTTCACCCGCGCCAGCACCACGGCATCCGGGGTTCGCCACAGCGCCGCCGTCTCAACGGCCATGCACCCGATGCCCGTGGCTGCTTGTCGATGCGACACCTGATCGGCGTATCCCGCCTGCTTCAAATTCTCGCGAAGGCGATTTCGCATCCCACCGGACAGCAGCATCAATCGCCCCAATGCGCCACCCAAAAACGCTTGCGAAGCGAGCGAGCGCTCACTTAACCAGTTGGCAAGCGCGGAGGCGATGAAGGAGAGAAAAGACGACAAAAACGACGGCGAAAATTGCGAAGAGATTAGGTTTGCACTACAATTTTAGGCGGTGCACGCTGAGTTATACGACTACTTGCGGGGCGGGCACTGACGGTTAATCAATCGTCGGTTACTTCCGCTAAAGCGTCGCCGCTCATAAATCCGTTGATTTTGAATCGGCTCGCTAGAGTCCATTCATACATTTGCGCACACAAGGATTTACGCATGAGCGACTTTCTCTTTACCTCCGAATCCGTCTCCGAAGGCCACCCCGACAAGGTCGCCGATCAAATCTCGGACGCCATTCTCGACGCCATTTTCAAGCAGGATCCGAAGTCCCGCGTCGCCGCTGAAACGTTGACCAACACCGGCCTCGTGGTACTCGCCGGCGAGATCACCACCAACGCCCACGTTGACTACATTCAGGTCGCGCGCGACACCATTCAGCGCATCGGCTACGACAACACCGAATACGGCATCGACTACAAAGGCTGCGCGGTCATGGTTTGCTATGACAAGCAAAGCAACGATATCGCGCAGGGGGTCGACCACGCCTCGGACGACCACATGAACACCGGCGCGGGTGATCAGGGCCTGATGTTCGGTTACGCCTGCGACGAAACGCCGACCTTGATGCCAGCACCGATTTATTACGCGCACCGCTTGGTCGAGCGTCAAGCGATGCTGCGCAAAGATGGCCGTTTACCTTTCCTGCGTCCGGACGCGAAATCGCAAGTCACCATGCGCTATGTTGACGGCAAGCCAGTGTCGATTGACACCGTCGTGCTCTCGACCCAACACAGCCCCGATCAGAGCGAAACATCGACCAAGATGAAGCAGTCGTTCATCGACGCCATCATCGAAGAAATCATCAAACCGGTGTTGCCGAAAGAGATGTTGGTGAACACGCGCTATCTGGTCAACCCAACGGGTCGTTTCGTGGTCGGTGGCCCGCAGGGCGATTGCGGCCTGACCGGTCGCAAAATCATCGTTGACACCTACGGCGGCGCATGCCCACACGGTGGCGGCGCGTTCTCGGGCAAAGACCCCTCCAAGGTGGATCGCTCGGCGGCTTATGCGGCGCGCTACGTTGCGAAAAACATCGTCGCTGCGGGCATCGCCAAGCAGTGCCAGATTCAGGTCGCGTACGCGATTGGTGTCGCGAAACCGATGAACGTCACCGTGTACACCGAAGGCACAGGCGTCATCAGCGACGACAAAATCGCCGCACTGATCAACGAGCATTTCGACCTCCGTCCAAAGGGCATCATCAACATGCTGAACTTGTTGCGCCCGATCTATCAAAAGACGGCAGCCTACGGACATTTTGGTCGCGATGAGCCCGAGTTCACGTGGGAATCGACGGATAAGGCGGCTATGCTGCGCGCTGCGGCGGGTTTGAAATAACGACTGACCGCCGCTCCTACAAGCCCCATCGTTGCGAACGAGAGTCTGGGATGATTCTTCAGCTTTTTCGTGAAAGCGCGATTTCAATGGGGCTTCGGGTCATTTGTTTCGTTAGTCGATAACTTACAAAAGACGCTGTAGCCCTTATATAGCCGTTCTTTTAGCCAAAAGCTGTTACCCCGCCCCGGCAAAACTCAACTGCCGCCAGGCCTCATAGACCGTCACTGCGACCGAGTTCGATAAATTCAAACTTCGATTGTTCGGGCGCATCGGAAGGCGCAGTCGACGATCCGGGGAAAAGTCCGCGAGCACAGCTTCCGACAACCCTTTCGTCTCCGACCCAAAGACAAAAACATCACCTGATTGCAGCGCCGTTTGGTGCGGTGACTTCGTGCCGCAGGTTTCTATCGCCAACATCCTGTGCCCAGCCAATACGGCCTTGCACGCTGCCCAATCCTCGTGCACCTGCATCGTCGCGTACTCGTGATAGTCGAGCCCAGCGCGACGCATACGCGCATCGTCGAGCGGAAAACCGAGCGGTTTCACCAGGTGCAACATCGCACCCGTGTTAGCGCACAAGCGAATGATGTTGCCTGTGTTTGGTGGGATTTCCGGCTCGATCAGGACGACGTGGATCATGTGTATTTACGGGTGGCACTCACGCGACGGCCCGCCCAAATTTCACCACGTGATCACGTCGGCGGATTGGCTGCACGCGTGCGAGGACGTAAGCGTTTACGCAAACTGCACCTGCGTCATACACGGCGCGCGCCAGCTCATTTAACGTTGAGCCCGTGGTGAGCACATCGTCAACGAGCACTACGGATTCACCCGCGAATGAGCGTGTCGCGGCGAACGCATGCTTGACATTTCGTCTGCGTTCGACCCAATTCAATCGATGCTGAATGTCGGTCTCGCGAATGCGGATCACGGCGTCCGCGTCAACTCGCAACGCAAACCGTTTGCCCATTTCGTTGGCAATCAATTGCGCCTGGTTATAGCCGCGCGTTTGCAGCCGCAGCTCGGCGAGCGGCACAGGAATTAAAGTAGCAGAAGCGTCGTATGGCCAATCGCGACGCTGCGCGGAAACCCATCGAAAAATTGCGAACGCATGATGATATTTTGCGGAGATGATCGCAGCGTTGATGGGAAATTCGTATTGCCACTCGGCGACCAAATGTTGCCAGACAGGCGGTTTTTTCAGGCATCGCCCGCAGGTCTCAGCGTTCGCGGCGGGAAGTTGGCAACGCGGACAGACGTCGCTCGGCAAGCGCGGCAGGGCAGCGGCGCACGGGGCGCAAATCGTCTCTGGTGCGCTATCGCCGCAGAAGAAGCAAGCCTGCGGCAACGCATGCTCACGCACACGGGCCAGCGTGGCAAAGCCATCAGCGTAAAGCGTACGCAATAAAATTGGAGATCCTGTCTTTGATCGAGTGCTGTGCCAATTTTCCCACGTCGGCTAACTGTGCGTTTTGAGCGCTTGCGATGAGCGCGCCCAAACCGATCAACGTAGCGTTGCTGCGGAAGCGTTTTGATCGAGCTGCCGCGACCTACGCTGATGCTGCGGTCGTTCAGCGCGAAGTGGGCAATCGACTGCTTGAGCGATTTGATGTGATGCGGATCGCGCCATCGGTCGTGCTTGATGTGGGCTGCGGTCCGGGAACGCACACGGCGGCGCTTGGGCAACGCTTCCCCGATGCGACTGTGATCGCTATCGATCAGTCGCGAGCGATGGTGGCGCGCGCTGCGCCCTCGACACCAAAGCGGGGCTGGCTCGCGCGAATCACCAGCGGTAGTAGCAAAACTGGAAAAGGCGAAACGCGTGGGCTCGTCGCGGACATGAACGCGTTGCCGCTGCCACGCGAACACGCAGACGCGTTGTGGAGCAATTTCGCGCTGCAATGGGCGAATGATTTACCCATGCTGTTTGCCGAGTGGAATCGTGTGCTCAAAGTCGGCGGCGTGATGATGTTCACTGCACCGGGGCCGGACACCTTGATTGAGTTGCGGCGAGCGATTTCGCGCGATGAAGCGGTGGCCGATCAACATGTTCAGCGCTTCACCGATCTCCATGACATCGGCGACATGCTCGTGCATTCGGGATTTGCGGATCCGGTGATGGACATGGAGCTGATCACGCTGGAATACGCAACGACCGATGCGCTGTGGCGTGATCTCAAGGCGCAGGGCGCGAGCAATGCGATGCAGACGCGCCCGCGAGGGATGATGACGCCGCGCAGGCTTCGCTCAATCGAAGCGGCGTTAGACGGCGGTCGCCGCGATGGCGGGCCGATTCGGATGAGCGTGGAGGTCATCTACGGCCACGCGTGGAAAATCGCGCCGAAGAAGACGGCTGAGGGACACGGCATTGTGCGGCTGGAGTCGATTAGGCGCGGGAAAAATCGACAAATCAGCGCTTATTAACAAGTCGACTAAATATGTCCTATCGCAACCGGTATAGCTCCCTCTCCCTCGGGGAGAGGGCGGGGGGTGAGGGTGCTTGCATCGCGATACTTGAAACCTGCGCCAAGTCCCTCACCCCAACCCTCCCCGAGGGAGAGGGAGCCTGCCGAACCGGGCATATTTGGTTGACTCAGTAATAAGGGGCAAGTAACTGGCGAAAAATGGACTGCTGCGGTCAATTTGCGATCGACGCTTGCCTAGTCCGACAGGCCGCTAGACGCAGATTTCTTGTGCTCCGCGCGGATCACGATGCGGGCATTGCCCGCCCTTCTGCGACACTCGCTAACGCCACCACACCCTCACCAATCAAATGCGTCGGGATCGCCGAAATTCCCATGCGAATATATTCACCCGTCGGCGCAAGACCAAAGAACCCTATGCCGGGTTCAATGACTACGTCCGCCTCGCGCGCGGCCGCGACAAGCTTGCTCGCGCTTAGGCGCTCGGGCAGACGCACCCACAGCGCTGACCCAGCACCTTCCGGACTTTGAATTTTCCAATCGGGCAGGTGCATGGCAAGCGCCTCGCGCAAAATTTTCAACCGCACCTGATACGCGTGGCCCAACCTTCGTTGTAGCGACTCAAAATGTCCTTGCGACAGAAACAGCGCCAGTGCGCGTTCGTTATTACTCGCGACATGACGCAGCATGAGTCGGCGCAAACGCCGCAGCGCGACGATCACTTCGAGCGGCGCGACGATGTAGCCGAGGCGCAGCCCCGGTGCTAACGTTTTCGACAAACTACCGACGTACAAAACGCGACCATTCATGTCGAGACTCTTGAGCGCGGGTGTCGCGTGCCCAGAATTAGGAAGCGCCGAAACCCCCGCTAGCTGCGGCTCGTAATCGTCTTCAACAATCAGGAAATCCTGATCCGCCGCTTGCGACAATAGCGCGCGCCGCCGTTCATCGCTCAAGCGAACGCCGGTCGGGCAATGGTGCGATGGGGTCACCACTGCGACATCGGGACGGAGCGCTGCGACTTGCGAAACATTCACGCCTTCTGCATCCACCGCCACCGAGGAAATCAACGCGCCGGTCATCGAAAAAATCGCCCGCACATCCGGATAGCAAGGCTCTTCCACCGCTACCCGTCGACCTTTTCCACCGAGCAATTGCCCAATCAAATACAGCGCCTGTTGCGCGCCCACGGTCACCAGAATCTCATCAGCCGCAGCCCAAACGCCGCGCCTTGGGAGCACGCGCGTCCGCAACTGTTCCAGCAAATCACGATCATCTAGATCGCCGCGATCAACAGTCCATGCTTCAACACTCTCCATCTTCATGGCGCGCTCGAAACAGTCGCGCCAATCGGCCAGCGGAAACAATTTTGGATCGATCTGCCCGTAAACAAACGGGTAGCGATAGCGATACCAGTCAGTCGGGTTTTTTACGGGCTGATAGGCCACGTCGAGCGAGCGAAAATGCCGCTCCCAATCGGGCGGGGGCAACAGCGACAACTGATCGCTCTCATGAAACTCGGCTCGTTGTTGCGCGAACGATGTGGTTACGAAGAAGCCGCGCCGCTCGCGCGCCTCAATCGCGCCTTCAATTTGCAAACGCTCATACGCCAGCGCAACAGTCGCACGCGCCACACCCAGTTCGACCGCCAGCTCGCGCGTGGAAGGCAAGGGTGCATCAAGCGGCACCGCACGCTCGAGGACGGCGCGGCGCAGCATTCCCGCGATCCGCTGTTGCAGCGTTTCGGTGGAATCACTCTGGGCAAACCGGGTTTGCCACAACTGGCCTAATCGCTGTCGCATATCTGGCTCTATTGTCGCAGGGTGGAGCGGCCTACGCTCGTGTCGTTGAGTGAAGCGAAACATCAGGTTGATTGACGAACGCGTTGCCTGTGCCACGGTGCCGTTAGCCACTTGATTCTTCACCTCGCTAAGAATGACAAAACATCAAAGGAATTCTCATGGGCCATGCCGATTCTCAATTGACCGCCGCAACGCTCGCGCCCGACTCCCACACGCTCGACAATTTCTGGATGCCGTTTTCGCCGAACAAAGAGTTCAAGGCGGAGCCTCGTCTCTTGGTCAGAGGCGAGGGCATGTACGTGTGGACAGCCGCTGGCAATAAGGTGCTTGACGCGGCGTCCGGGCTGTTTTGCGTCGCCGCAGGTCATTGCCGTCCGGAAATCGCCGAGGCGGTTTATTCGCAGTTGAAAACGCTCGATTACGCCGCACCATTCGCGCGTGGCCACCCCAAAAGTTTTCAGCTCGCGCACGAGATCGCGGAGTTCACCCCGACCGGGCTGGATCGCATTTTTTTCGTCGGCTCGGGCTCGGAATCGATTGATAGCGCCATGAAGATGGCGCTTGCCTATCACCGTGCACGCGGACAAGGCCAGCGACAAATTTTCGTCAGCCGCGAGCGCGCCTATCACGGCGTGAATATGGGCGGCGTCGCGCTCTCGGGCATGATCAATAACCGCAAGGCATTCGGCGTTGGCCTGCCGGGCGTCTATCACATGCGCCACACCGCATTGCCGCAAAATAAATTCGTGAAGGGCCAACCGGAAACCGGCGCCGATCTGGCCGAGGATTTGCAGCGCTACTGCGCGATGTATGGCGGCGACAACATCGCTGCGGTGTTTGTCGAGCCGACCGCAGGATCGTTCGGTTGTCTGCCGCCGCCGAAGGGTTACCTGAATCGCCTGCGCGCAATCTGCGATCAGCACGGAATTCTCCTCGTGTTCGATGAGGTGATCACCGGCTGGGGCCGCATGGGCGCGAACTTCGGCGCGCAGGCGTTTGCCGTGACGCCGGATTTGCTGTGCATGGCGAAGGCGATCACCAATGGCGCGCAGCCGATGGGCGCGGTCGCAGCGCGCACCGATATTTACGACACGATCACCAACGCGGGCCCAGCCAAAGGCATCGAATTTTTCCACGGCTACACCTATAGCGCGCACCCGGCGTGTGTCGCGGCAGGCCTCGCGATGATGAAGATTTTCCGCGAGGAAAAATTGATTGATCGCGCTAGCGCGATGGCCGCGTATTTCATCGACGCAATCTTCTCGCTGTCCGACCTGCCCGTGGTGGTCGACATTCGTGCCATTGGCATGATGGCTGCGGTGGAAGTCGCGGTGGACGGCTCGCCCGGTGCGCGCGGTCATGAGTTGCAGAAGCGCTTATTCGACGCGGGAATCAACGTCAAGGGCACGGGTGACAACCTGATCATCGCGCCACCGTTCATCAGCGAAAAATCGCACATTGATCAGATTGTCAGCGTGATGCGTGGGGTGTTGTCGAAAGCCTAGCTGGCTGGTGCCGGGGAAAGGGCGCGCATTGATGTACAGCTTTATCGTGAAAGCCAGATTTTATATGGGCTAGGTTCACATTTGTTATCAAGTTGACTTATACGATTATCTGGCCTTAGCTCCCGTATCGCTGTCGTTTCAAGCGAAAGCCATATCGGCAAAACTGTTCCTGATTAGTTATATGTCTCAGGTAAAAAGTTGTCATTCTGAGCAGCGCGAAGGATCAGTACGGCAGCAGATGCGATCACCACGAGCTTTTGCGTATG
>JAYVPF010000344.1:0-11854 GCA_043757535.1 Burkholderiales bacterium | reverse complement strand
ATGCTCCCCGGCATGACAGCGCTTGGCGAAGAAGTTTTCCACATGCCCGTGCGCATCGCAGTGCCGGACTATCGTGGCGCGCTCAAGGATGTGCTCGCTGCGCCCAAGTATTCGACAGCGATTGGTCTCCTGATGCACGGTCGGGATCAGCAGGCGAAACAGGCAGTAATGCGTCGGCGCGATTCGGCGGCGGCGGGGATGTTTGCGAAGTTACGGGATGCGTTTGGTGTGTAGTTTTCAGTTTTTATTTTTTGTGTTGCCTTGAAGGAGCGGAAACATGTTTGAGATCGTTGATGAAAAAAGAGACGGCGCGGTCATCAAAGTGATCGGCGTTGGCGGGTGCGGTGGCAACGCCGTGGAGCACATGATTCACAAAGGCGTTGCTGGCGTTGAATTCATCGCCGCCAATACCGATGCGCAGGTGCTCGACAAAAATCCGGCACCGAAGCGGATTCCGCTCGGTGCTGAATTGACGCAAGGCCTGGGCGCTGGTGCCAAGCCTGAAGTGGGTCGCGATGCCGCGATGGAGTCAAAGCTTGCGGTGCAAGAGGCGATTCGTGGTGCTGACATGCTGTTTATCACTGCTGGTATGGGCGGTGGAACGGGCACCGGCGCTGCGCCGATCATCGCGCAGCTAGCCAAAGAAATGGGCATCTTGGTGGTCGCAGTAGTGACCAAACCGTTTCGCTTTGAAATGCAGAAGCGTGAGCGCGCGGCGCAGGCCGGCATCGACGAGTTGCAACGTCATGTGGATTCGCTGATCGTTGTGCCGAACGAGAAGCTCATTCAAGTGCTGGGCCGCAATATTTCGTTGCCCGCCGCGTTTGCTGCATCGAACGACGTGCTGCATGGTGCGGTCGCCGGCATCTCGGAAATCATCAACAAGCGCGGCCTCGTTAACCGCGATTTCGCTGACGTTCGCACCATCATGTCAGAACTCGGTATGGCGATGATGGGCACAGCGACGGCCAGCGGCGAAAACCGCGGCAAAGTGGCCGCGATGGCCGCGATCAAGAGCCCGCTGCTGGAAGATGTGGACTTGCAAGGTGCGCGCGGCGTGCTGCTCAACATCACCTCGTCAAGCAATGTCGAGTTGGGCGAGCTGTACGACGTGACCGACACGGTGGCCGAGTTTGTTTCTGCCGATGCGACAGTCCTTTGGGGCCATGTCATCGACGACGAAATGGGCGACGAAATGCGCGTCACGATGGTCGCAACGGGTCTGGGTGCAAAGAAAAAAATGACGTCGGTGCAGGGCGGTTTGGGTACGGCGTTGCGCGCTGAGCTGGTCATCCCCGTGCTTCGTACTGGAACTGACAATCAAGTGATGACGAACGTTGGTAGCGTCGAGACGGTGATGGCGACGACGGAGGTCGACATCGACACGCCAACCTGGACGCGTCCTCGTGCGACCGGTGGTCGCTCTCTGGAAATCCCGACGTTCCTGCGTAAGCAAGCAGACTAGTAAGTCTGCCCAAGCGGACTAAAAATCTGCCGGACGAACTGCGCAGAGCCGCTCCCTGCGCAGTTCACGTTATGTCGTAGCTTTGCGACAGTGAGCAACACCGCGCCAAATCTATACTTCGCGCCATGTCACAACAACACACCCTCGCGAGTGAGGTATCGGCCACTGGCGTCGCGCTGCACTCCGGCGTCCGCGTTCAGATCACGCTCAAAAGCGCCCCGTGCGAAACCGGAATCATCTTCCGCCGTACCGATTTAAGTCCCCCGCAAGATATTCCCGCCAAAGCGGAGCTGGTCAAGGAAACGCGACTCGCCACCACGCTCGTTTTGGGCGACGCCAAGGTCGCCACGGTCGAGCATTTGCTCGCTGCATGCGTCGGTTGCGGCATCGATAACGCCATCATTGAACTCGACAACCTCGAAGTGCCGATCATGGACGGCTCTTCTGCGCCGTTCGTATTTTTGATCGAGCAGGCTGGGGTTGTCGCTCAGGACGCGCCGCGTCGCTACATTGAGGTGCTAAAGCCCGTCCGGGTCGAGATGGGCGACAAGTTTGCCGAGTTGCTGCCTAACCCACATTTCGAAGTGGACTTCACCATCGATTTTTCGCATCCGGCGATCCCAGACAATCAATGCCACGTCAGGATGAAGCTCGACGACGAGGACTTTTTATCGCACATCAGCCGTGCTCGAACTTTCGGCTTTGCCTATGAGGTTGAAACCCTGCGCTCAATCGGCTTGGCGCAAGGCGGCAGCATGGAAAACGCCATCGTGCTCGACGAATACAAAGTGCTCAATCGCGAAGGCCTGCGCTTCGCCGATGAGCTGGCGCGGCACAAAGTGCTTGACGCGGTTGGCGATCTCTTTTTGCTCGGCCACCGGGTACGCGCTAAGTATCACGCGTTCAAATCGGGGCATGAGTTGAACAACAGGTTGTGTCTGGCGTTGCAGGCGCAGCCAGAGGCTTGGCGATTGACGACTTAGCGTCGTTTTTTTAGCTAGTAGCTTTTCGCTGAAAGCTCAACGCTATACGGGCTAACGGTAGAAATTGTCATTTATCGACAATTACGTTTACCAGCCGCTAGCCCCCATAACAACGACGTTTCAAGAAAAAGCTGTACTGCTAACCGAACAACGCCAAATGATTTCCAGCCCACGAAATCGCAAAATCCCGGAATTGCTCGGTGTCGAAACTACCGATTCGCCACCGTTTTCGCTAATCGTTTCAGACTGGTTTGCATGCGCTCACTCTTGACGTGGTCTGCTGTAGCGCTTAGTTTGCGTTGAGATTCTGCTGCTGGCATCGCCCGGGGCCGAGGGGTCAATGCACTGTTTGATTGCGTCTTCAACGAAATTTCGTTAAATTTCAGTCCCTTACGGTCTAAGTTCGTGAGCATTTCGGTGCTTAAGAGCCGCATCAGATGTGCGGCCTCAGCGGATGTGACGGTAATACTCAGCGTTGAACCTGAGGCCGACATTGCCACGATAAAGCGCTTCAGACGCTCGGGCACAGCCTCAATCAATACATCGAATTGACGTGAGCCTTCGCGGGCATGTAGTAACGCGGCGCTCAACGCGGGCAGACGATCCAGATACTGGGTCAGCTCTTTGGGGCGCGGATAGAGTGCTTTGCCAGCGCTTGGAAAATTGAGGAATTTCACTTGCAAATTATCGTTGTTTCGAGCGACTTTAGAACCAAGAAATCGCTGAATGTTGGCGTGCCGCAGGTCATCGGCCTTACGTTTGTCGCGCTGCTCGCGCTGGGTTTGACGGCAACACTTGCCAATTACCTCTCGCTCAAATACGCCGCCACCAGCAACCATCCGCTAATTCGCAGCGTGCTTCTGGCCGATCAGCATGCTGAGGCCAAAGAACGCCAGCAGCAAATTCAGGACAACATCAACAATCTGGCTGTGAAGCTTGGAGAAGTGCAGGCGCACATGCTGCGGCTGGACGGACTCGGCGAGAAGCTCGCCAAGGTTGCAGGTCTGAAGCCCGCCGAATTGCCCAGCGCTACGGCCAACAGCGGTCGCGGCGGTGCAGCGACGGTCGGCGCACCACTCTCGATTGACGATTTCGCCAAACAGTTGGGCGAATTGAACAAGAACGTCGACGTCAAAGCCGACCAACTCTCGGTGCTGGAAGCGCTTCTGGTCGAGGGCAGCGCACAGCGCAAGTTCCTGCCAACGCTGCCGCCGGTTGAAAACATCAATTACACCTCGAACTTCGGTTACAGGATTGACCCGTTTAGCGGCCATCAAACCTTCCACGAAGGCGTGGACTTCGCTGCCGAAACCGGCACCGCAATCAATGCAGCCGCCAGCGGCAAAGTGATTTATGCAGACACCCATCCCGCCTACGGCAAATGCGTCGAAATTGACCACGGAAACGGACTTGTCACGCGCTATGCGCATGGCTCCGAACTCCTCGTCAAAGAAGGTGATCTGGTCGTGCGTGGGCAGCGTATTTCGCGTGTTGGCTCGACCGGCCGCTCGACCGGCCCGCACCTGCATTTCGAAGTGCGCCTCAACGGCGTCGCGCAGAATCCCGGCCGCTTCCTCGCGGTTCAATAGCGCAAGCTTCGGACCTTCACTGCGGCTAGCGCCGCACCGCCTGTGGCAAGCGCCGCAGGCTCTAAAATCTCACGTCTCGCCCAGTTCGCCTTTGCATTACGATTTAGTGCTTGCGGAGTTCGGCCGGCTTTGCCACATCCGCCACCTTGGCCACCGTTACTCAGGCCGCCACATTTCCCGCGCCCATGTCCCGCGCAGTTCAACATCATGATCGACAAATTTCTAAAAACAATTTTCGGCAGTCGCAATGACCGCCTGCTCAAACAATTTCGCGGCGATGTGATCAAGATCAACGCGCTGGAGGAGGGCATGAAAGCGCTCTCCGACGACGCGCTGCGGGGCAAAACCGCTGAGTTCAAAAAGCGCGTAACCGACGGCGAAACGCTGGACGAGCTGTTGCCAGAAGCGTTCGCCGTGGTGCGTGAAGCCGGTCGTCGTGTGCTCGACATGCGCCACTTCGACGTGCAGTTGATCGGCGGCATGGCGCTGCATGAAGGCAAGATCGCCGAGATGCGCACTGGTGAGGGCAAGACGCTCATGGCGACGTTGCCGATCTACCTGAACGCGCTTGCTGGCAAGGGCGTGCATCTAGTCACGGTGAACGACTATCTGGTGGTGCGTGACGCCGACTGGATGGGGCGTATTTATTGCTTCCTCGGCATGAGCGTGGGCACCGTGACGTCGCAACAAGATAACGCATCGAAAATCGCCGCTTACGCCGCCGACATTACCTACGGCACCAACAACGAATTCGGCTTCGACTACCTGCGTGACAACATGGAGTACGCAGTGGCGGATCGCCGTCAGCGCGGACAAAACTACGCAATTGTCGACGAGGTCGATTCGATCCTGATTGACGAGGCGCGCACGCCGCTCATCATCTCCGGGCAGGCCGAAGACAACATCGAGATCTACTACAAGATCAACGACTTGTCGCCCAAGCTCACTAGGCAAGAGACAGAAGATGCGCCCGGTGATTACTGGGTCGACGAAAAAGGTCGTCAGGTTCATCTGTCGGAGCAGGGCCACGAGCACGCCGAGCAACTGCTCGAAGAGATGGGCCTGTTGCCTGCAGGCGCGAGCTTGTACGACGCAGCAAACATTTCGCTGATGCATCATGTGTACGCCACACTGCGTGGGCACGCCCTGTACAACCGTGACGAGCATTACGTGGTGCAAGACGGCGAAGTCATCATCGTTGACGAATTCACCGGTCGTTTGATGTCGGGTCGCCGCTGGAGTGACGGCCTGCATCAAGCCGTTGAGGCGAAAGAGGGCGTGCCGATTCAACGCGAGAATCAGACGCTCGCCTCGATCACGTTCCAGAACTATTTCCGCATGTACGCGAAGCTGGGCGGCATGACCGGAACGGCCGACACCGAGGCCTACGAGTTCCAGCAGATTTACAACCTCGAAACGGTCATCATTCCGACCCATCGCGACATGGTGCGTCGCGACGAGAACGATCTGTTTTTCAAATCCTCCGCTGAGAAATATGCAGCTTCGGTGATCGATATTCGCGACTGCTACGACCGCGGGCAACCCGTGCTGGTCGGTACTACCTCGATTGAAAACTCCGAGCTGATCTCGGCGATGCTGACGAAAGAAAAATTGCCGCATCAGGTGTTGAACGCCAAGCAGCATGAGCGCGAAGCAAGCATCGTCGCGCTGGCGGGCATGCCCAAAGCTGTGACCATTGCCACCAACATGGCGGGTCGCGGAACCGATATCGTCCTTGGCGGCGCGCTTGAGCCAGAACTGCGTGCCATTCGCGAAGATGAATCACTGTCGCCCGATCAACGCAAAGCCAAGATGGAAGTCACGCAAACAGCATGGCAAGCACGCCATGATGAAGTGCTCGCTGCGGGCGGTTTGCGCATTGTCGGCACCGAGCGTCATGAGTCGCGTCGTATTGACAACCAGTTGCGCGGTCGCGCCGGTCGTCAGGGTGACGCCGGCTCAAGCCGCTTCTTCTTGTCGGCTGAAGATCCATTGATTCGCATCTTTGGCGGTGACCGCATGAAGAACATCATGACGCGTCTACGTATCCCCGACGGCGAGCCGATTGAGGCGGGCATCATGTCGCGCCAGATCGAAAAAGCGCAGCTCAAGGTGGAGTCACGCAACTTCGATATTCGCAAGCAACTGCTTGAATACGACGACGTTGCCAACGACCAGCGCAAGGCGATTTACGAGCAGCGAAATCACCTGCTCGAACACGCCAATGTGAGCGACACCGTCCGTGACATGATCGGTGGCTGGGTTGACGATACCGTCAAACGCTACGTACCGCCTGAGAGTCAGGAAGAGCAATGGGATCGGTCGGGCCTTGAGGCCGCGATGCACGATGTGCAGGTTCATCCGCACGTCGCCGATTGGCAGACAGCGCAACCGGATCTGGACGACGCGGACATTCTTGAGCGCTGCAAAAAAGAAGCGCTCGACACCTACAGTGCAAAGCGCGAAGTGGCTGGCGGCGACGTCTTCAATCAGTTCGAACGCAATATCCTGCTCCAAATTATGGATACACAGTGGCGCGAGCATTTGTCAAACCTCGACTTGCTGCGTCAGGGCATTCACCTGCGCGGCTATGCGCAGAAAAATCCCAAGCAGGAATACAAGCGCGAATCGTTCGAAATGTTCGGTGGCATGCTCGATCGTTTCCGCAATGAGGTCGTGCGTATTTTGTTGACGGTGCAGGTGCGCTCCGAAGCTGATGCGCAGGCCGTTGAGCCTGCACCTGCAATGCAAAACGTGGCGTACAAGCACGCCGGTGTGGATGGTTTGACGGGTGAGGAAACAGCGGCGGCTGTTTCCGATATGCGTGGCAATCAACCTGTCGTGAATCAGGGGCCGAAGCTTGGCCGTAATGATCCGTGTTTCTGCGGTTCTGGCAAGAAATACAAAAATTGCCACGGGCGGTTGGATTAACTGTTGGTTTGCGTGTCCATGTAGGAGCGGCTCTGCCGTGACCCAGCGTCGAATGAGCACTTCATTCATGCGTCGTTCCTGATGTCAGGCGGGTCGCGGTAGAGCCGCTCCTGCGTTGTGAGTCCAAGTAACTTTTAATTTTTTCAACATGCCCGTTTCTTATTTCCCCCTCGATCCCGCTAAAGCCTGCGCAGTCGCGGGCGTTCGATTCGCATCGGTGCAAGCCGGTGTGCGAAAGCCCAATCGCTACGACATGCTCGTCGCGGAGTTAGCTGTCGGCACCCACGTTGGCGGCGTGTTCACGCAGAGCCGCTTCGCCGCAGCGCCCGTGCAGGTGTGCCGCGAACATTTGGCCGCGACGACGCTGATTCGAGCGCTTGTTGTAAACACTGGAATCGCTAACGCCGCGACCGGTGAACTCGGTTTGATCAATGCGCGTGCGAGTTGCGCGACTGTCGCGACCGCACTGAGCTGCAATGCAAATCAGGTGTTACCGTTCTCGACTGGCGTCATCCTCGAACACCTCCCGATGGATCGCATTAACGCGGGCATCGAGACCGCAACCGACGAGATCAAAGCGAACAAAACCGCCGCATGGGATCGCGTTGCGCAGACGATCATGACCACCGATACGGTCTACAAACTTGCCAGCGCGCAAGCCGTGATTGGCGGTAAAACGGTGAACGTCACGGGGATTGCCAAAGGCGCTGGCATGATCCAGCCGAACATGGCGACCATGCTTTCGTTCGTGTTTACCGACGCGTTGATTGCTTCTGCGTTATTGCAGCCGCTCGCGAAGCTAGTTGCCGACATGAGCTTCAATCGCGTGACCGTTGATGGCGATACATCCACCAACGACAGCTACGTCATCGCCGCGACCGGCAAGGCCGGTAACGCGAGCGTTTTCTCGCTCGAATCTGGCGACGGCAAAGCGCTGGTAGCCGCGCTCGAAAAAGTCAGCTTAGCGCTCGCGCAGGCCATCGTGCGCGACGGCGAAGGCGCAACCAAGTTCATGACGATCAGGGTGAGCGGCGGCAAAGACGTTGCGGAATGCGACCGCATTGCGCGTGCCGTCGCGCATTCACCGCTGGTCAAAACCGCGTTCTTCGCCAGCGACCCGAATCTCGGTCGCATCCTCGCAGCAGTGGGCTACGGCGCGCCCGCTGATCTTGATCCTGCCTTGGTGAGCGTGCATTTGAACGAAGTTCTGGTCGCTGAAAAAGGCGGTCGCGCCGCGAGTTATCAGGAAGCAGACGGCGCGCGCGTGATGAAGGGCGAGGAAATCACGGTTGCGATTGATCTCAGCCGTGGCCATGCCGCGCAGACGATTTACACCTGTGATTTTTCGTTTGATTACGTGAAGATTAATGCGGAATATCGCAGTTAATTTGACCCAGCATGAGCCAATCCAGCCGCCAATTTTTAGACACGCTCGGGCGCATCGCTAACGCGCTGGAGCGCATGGCACCGGCGTCGCGCATCAAGCCGGACTTCAAGCAAGTTGTCGCCGCGCGCTGGCGTGTTTCAGGGACGCTGAAATACCTCGAAGCCGTGCAGCATATTCATCACATGGACGCCGACTGGTTGGTCGGTGTCGAGGCGCAGCACGCGCAAATTGATCGAAATACGAGGCAATTTGTTACGGGCAAGCCAGCGAACAATGTGCTCCTGACCGGTTCGCGCGGAACCGGAAAAAGCTCGCTGGTGAAGGCAATGCTCGCGCGCTACGCCAAGCGCGGACTGCGCTTGATTGAGGTCGAGAAAGAGCACTTAAACGATATGCCCGACATCGTCGATCAGATCGCTGATGAGCCGTATCGCTTCGTTCTGTTTTGTGACGACCTATCGTTCGATGCGGGAGATGGTAGCTACAAAGCGTTGAAGGCGATTCTTGATGGATCGATTGCCGCTGCGACGCCGAACGTGTTGATCTACGCGACGTCAAATCGCCGCCATTTGCTTCCCGAATATTTTCACGAAAACGAAGAGACTAAATACGTTGGCGAAGAGGTGCATTTTGGCGAAAGCGTCGAGGAAAAAGTTTCACTCTCCGAGCGTTTCGGTATGTGGATTTCGTTCTATCCGTTCTCGCAGGAGGACTATCTTGCGGCGGTCACGTCGTGGGTGAAACAACTGGGCGCTGCAATCCCGGTGGACACAAAGAAACATGAAGTTTTCGAGCGCGATGCGCTGAACTGGGCGCTGCAGCGCGGGTCGCGTTCGGGGCGGGTTGCGTATCAGTTTGCGCGTGATTTTGCTGGGCGTGCAGGCGGAACTCTGAGCCCCGCCAAATCCAAAGGCGCATGAGCAACGACATCCCGAAGTTCGATGCCAACGACACGAGACCGTTAACGCGCGTCGCTGTCGCGATCATTGAGCGCGTCGTGGACGGCGACTATCAAGTGCTCTTCGCGCAGCGCCCCGTCGGCAAAGCCTACGCCGGTTACTGGGAATTTCCGGGCGGCAAGATCGAAGCCAACGAGAGCGTCGTCGAAGCGCTCATTCGCGAGATTGACGAAGAGCTGGGCATTCATATTGGTAGCGCGACGCTATGGCGAAGCGAGCGTTTCAGCTATGAGCATGCGCACGTCGAACTGAATTTTTGCCGCACCAGCGACTGGTCTGGCGAGCCACACGGGCGCGAGGGTCAGGCGTTTGCCTGGCACGCGGCAAACGCGATCAATGTGGCGCCCTTGCTGCCTGCTTTGCACGCGCCGGAGAGCGGTATTTTGGCGGGTCTGCGCGAGTCGCGCTAGTTATCAGCTTTTTCTTGAAACGACTATTTGGTGGGGGCTAAACTCGCAAAAGTCCTGTAGTCGACTATCGATGAATTAGACGCTTAGCCCCGATGAAAAATAGCTTGTAGCCAAAAGCTGCTAGTCGACCACCCGCGACCCCATGGGATCGCCATCAGGCGGCGTGGCGTTGGCGATGCGGTATTCCTCGTTCGCCCAGGCCCCGAAATCCATGTGCTTGCAGCGCTCCGAGCAGAAGGGGCGAAATTTGCTTTCAGGGCTCCAAATCACGGGCTTCTGGCAGCGGGGGCAGGCGACAGTGGGCATGCTTTTTAATACGTTAAAGCGAACACAGCGCGAGCCCAAACGGAATGCTGCGCGCGGTGACCGTGGCGCGTCCCGCAGCGTGGAAATTGCCGCTGTGCTCAAGAAAGCGGATGTTGACTGTGTACTTGTTGGCGCTCACCTCGGGCACCACGGCATGACCGGGATTGACCTCGATGCGCGCCAGCAGGGGAGAGCGTGACCCTGCCAGTGCCCGCTGAAAATTGCCGTGCAAGGCGCTCTCGCTAGAGGCTTGACTGGACTCGCGTAACAGGCGAAGCACCAGCACCACCGCCTCTTCCAACGGCGCGATGGGATCGAGCCAGGTCTTTAGTTCACTGCGTCGTTCAACTTCGTCGCGTTGCAGCCAGCTATGCAACATCGGCAGTTCAAACTCGCAGGCACCGCCGGGGCTGGACGCCCGTTGCCGCACGGCTTGTAGCCATTCGCTTTCGCGCAAATGCTGGCCGATTTTGCCAATCTGGCTGTGCAAGTCATGAACCACCGCATCCATATCGCTCAAGAATTCAGCGAGCGCTTCACGCGCGATATCGGGATTGTCGAGTTGATTGCCCCACAGCGTGCGTTGCCGATCCAGCTCTTGCAGTAAATCGGTTTTTAGATCACTGCGACTTGCGGTGTCGACAATTTGAAACAGACCCAGCAACGCGTGGCGATGATCAATCGGATCGCGCCGTGCCGCAAAGGTTCGCGTGCAGGCAAATAGTTCCTCAAGGCGAAGCCAGGTGCGTGCGCGCTCGGTTAGCGGGCATTCAAAAATCAACAGTTCCGGTGCAATGGGTGTGGCGGCAGCGGTGAGCGCAATGACTGTCGTTTGCATCAAGCTGCCTCAGCCATTGTTGCCATCAGCGAGCGCACAACATGACTGGCATTGACGACAAACACTGAATGCAGTGCCGTGATTTGAGTGGCCAGCGCTTCTGTGCCGCTGCGATTGTCGATGACAAATTGGGCGTGAGTGAGGCGCTCAGCGCGCGGCATTTGTGTGCCAATGATGCGTTTGACCTCATCTGCCGCTAGCCCGCGTGTACGGGTAATGCGCTCGATTTGCGCCGCCTCATCAACATCAACCACCACCGCGCAGTCGATGCGCTTTTTGTAGGTGCCGGACTCAAACAACAGTGGCACCATCAGGATCACGTACGGGGCAGCGAGCGCAGCCTCAGAGGCCAAAGCATTGTGGGTGGCGGTGCGAATCATGGGATGCAAAATGGCTTCCAGTCGCTTGCGCGCTTGCGCGTCGGCGAACACGCGCTCACGCAATGCAGCGCGATCTAGAACGCCTTTCGCAACGACACCCTCAAAAGCGGTACTGATCGCTTCAAGTGCCGGTCCATTCGATGCGGTCAACCGATGTGACAGCGCATCAGCATCGACAACGTGGGCACCGAGTGCTGCGAAGCCATCGGCAACCGTTGATTTACCCGAGCCAATGCCGCCAGTCAGGCCGACGATCCACGGACGCTGCACTGAATTCGTGTCGTTCACAATGCAAGCGGCAGTTGTTGAAGCTGCGGGCCAAAAAACAATGTGATGAGTCCAGCGAGAGCCAGATAAGGGCCAAACGCAATTGCGGTTTGTCGTCCTTTTTTCTGCGCCACCAGAATTGCAATACCAATCACTGAACCGACGATGGCAGACACCAACAGCAACGTTGGCAAGGCCTGCCAGCCGAACCACGCACCGAGCCCACCAAGCAGCTTGAAATCGCCGTAACCCATGCCTTCACGACCCGTGACCAGCTTGAACAACCAGTAAACACTCCACAGCACCAGATAGCCCGCCGCAGCCCCGATCACCGCGTCA
>JAYVPF010000343.1:0-3192 GCA_043757535.1 Burkholderiales bacterium | reverse complement strand
CTCATCACAGTGATGCTCTTGTTCAAGCCTGCTTGCTGGAACTGCTTCACGAAATTCACACCGAGACCGCCCGGATAAAAGATGTACAGCGCATCCGGCTTCTTGCTTGCGACTTGGGCGAGTTCAGCCGAGAAATCCTGCTGATTCAGCGGCGTGTAAATTTCGTCGGTCACCGTGCCGCCCTTAAAGGTGCGCTTGAAACCGGACACGAAATCTTTGCCCGCTTGATAGTTCGGTGCCATCGCGATCACGTTCTTGTAGCCCTTGTCGCTCGCGTATTTACCGACGACTTCAGCCTGATTGTCGTTCTGCCATGAGGTGCTGAAAAAGTACGGCGAACAGGCTGCGCCCGCAATCGGCGACGGCCCCGCGTTGGAGCCGATCAGGAACACACCTTTGTCGGTGATCTTCTTGTGAACGGCCATCATGATGTTCGAGAACGTCACGCCGGTGATGATCGGCACCTTGTCCTTTTCGAGCAGTTTGTCGACGACCTGATTGGCGACGTCGGGTTTGAGCTGCGAATCTTCCTTGATTATCTGCACTGGAACGCCGCCGAGTTTGCCGCCGTTCTGCTCAATCATCAGCATCAACGCGTCGTACTGGTCCTGTCCCAATGGTGCTTGCGGGCCCGATAGCTCGGCGATGAAGCCGATTTTGAGTTGTGCGTTTGCGGCACCGGACGCCGCCAGCGTTGTTGCCGCGAGCAGTGCCGCCGTGAGAAGAGACCGTGTCATACCACCTCCGTTTACGAAATCGTGATGAAGTTTAGCCGCAAGATTCGCAGGATGCGACGGGAAAACCCAGCACCGACGCGCCGCACATGATGCGCGCGAATAGCGAAAACAGACTACAGGCAAAAAAATGCCGTTGCGTTGCCGCACAGCATCAATCGTCGCGCCGCGTCGCCGACATCGGACTGCTGGCGCACCAGATCGCCAATGTGCTCCTCACCCAGCGGGAACGGCGCGTCGCTACCGACCATAACGTGATCCGCGCCCATCGTGTCGATCAGCAAACGCAGCGCACGATGATCAAACACCGCGCTGTCGACGCTGAAACGATTCAGGTAGTGACTTGGCGGGTGCATCGATTTGCCGCGCACAATGTCGCGCCGGTGCCAGGCATTTTCCAGCCGCCCCAGAAGGTAAGGAAAGCTGCCGCCGCCATGCGCAAAACAGATGCGCAAGTCCTCTGGCAACTGGTCAAACGCCCCGCCCAAAATCATCGCCATGATGCCGAACTGCGTCTCCGCAGGCATTGCGACCGTCCACGCGCTCATCCAGCGCTTCAGCCGCTCGCCGCCCAGCATGTCCCAAGGATGCACCAGCACCGCCGCGCCCTCCGCCGCGCAATGCGCAAGGAAGCGCACGATGCCCTCATCGTCCATCTCACGTGGGCCCACATGGTTGCCAATCTGCACGCCCACACAACCCGCACGCATGGCGCGCGTCAGCTCTTTGCAAGAAAGCTCAGCGTCCTGCAACGGCACTTGCGCCAGCGCTTTGAGGCGACCGCCGCTGTCCGCGCACATCGCGAGTGCAAGGTCGTTGTAGGTGCTCGCCACATAAGCCGCCTGCTCGGCGGGCGCGTCGTAGGCGAACATGACCGGCGTTGCGCAGATGATTTGCGTTTCGACGTGGTTGGCGTCGAGTTCATTGACCCGAGCGTTGGCGTCCCACAACGCGGAATGAACAGGACGGAAAGGTTTGTCGCCCAGCATCATCATGCCGGTGCCATCGCCATGATCTTCAAGTGTGACCCACGGGCCGGATTGATCGCCGAACTTTGCCGCGAAGTTTGGGGCGTGAGCGGGGAAGAAGTGACTGTGGATGTCGATGCAGGGGAGAGGCATGGCGGTACTTTAACGCATCCCTAATCTGGCATCATTCTCGCGAAGCGGGAATCCAGTTCGTAATCCACGCGAAGCGCAAATCAGTCCCCTCTCCCTTGAGGGGGGAGGGTGACGGTGGCATTCTCACACGTACTTTGGAAGCTACTCCACGATTGCGCTCATGCCACGCGGCAGTAACTTTCTTTTGCTTCGCCAAAAGAAAGTCACCAAAGAAAAGGCGACCCCGACATTTGCCCCGTGCGTAACGGTTGCGAGATTTGAAGCGAAAACGTCGCGCGCTCCGAAACTCGCTGCGCTCAAACAACGGACCGCTTCATCGACGTTTTCGCTCCAAATCTCGGGGTCGAATACACGGGGATCCTCGCACCAATATTTGATCGCTGTGCGATTCGGAAAAGTGGACTTGCGCTCGCTGGTAAGCAATGAAGCAAAATGCGACTACCAAAAAACGCTAGAAAGCAGACTCACCGTGCTAAGTGCTGACATTCAGACTGAAATTGGAAAAATTGAAGTCCAAATCCAAGGTCTACTGACGCGATTGGTTGAGAAAATCAATACGTTTGTCAGCGAACTCTCGCTGGCTGTTGAAGCCTGGATGGAATCTGAAGTGCAGCGTAAAGTCGTTGAGAGTGCTGAGCGCATTTTGCAGATGGAACCGGATGGAGTCGGGGTATTTAAAGCCCAACTATCGCAACTTTATGAAAAGTTGCCAGAAATATGCAATCGCGCGGCGTCTAACCAAAATGCTTGGCCTCATAAGCCCGGTGCGTCCGCTAATCGCCCCAATCCCCAAACAAATAACGACTCCTATTTTGATGGCGTATTTCGCAGGGCCATAAGTCATCTCGGCCCGCTGCTGCGTGAACATACTCTCATCAAAATGAATTTGGGTCAGCGATCGTCAAATTGGGAGCGCGTAAATGAGGGAACGGTGAACTATGTGGGGTTGGATTTTGGCTATAAGGTTCACGGGTTACCGGTACTCCAAGACTATGAGCAAATTTGCGCGAAACTGATGCAATTGCAGAGCGCCCTCAGCATGAAGCGCGACGAGCTAGGGAAACGCTGAACAAAGCCCCCTTCCGACAAAAAACATCGACACGATTTTTTTGAAGTGGACGCGCAGCTTGTTTTTCACATGATTTTCATAATCTGATTGCAATGTTGACTTGTTTCGAGTGCATTTCAAGCGAATTTCGCGCGTATTCTCGTTCTAACTTGCTTCTCTACGCGCTCCTGACGGACTGATCCCCTGCGCTCATCAGCAGCGCTTTTTTTACGATCATCAAATTGGCTAATCCAAACAACAGGTAGAGCTGCGCGGTATTCTTGGCTAA
>JAYVPF010000342.1:0-11997 GCA_043757535.1 Burkholderiales bacterium | reverse complement strand
GCGCACTAGCAGAGCCAATATGCGGGGCATCAAACGCAAGATGAGTAACTGGCCGCTACGAAGCGCTCGCGCTGATTCGGATACATCAACGAGCGCTCGCAGGGTCATTTGTATTGTTAAATGACGTGTATTGGGACTAGCCTTAAACGCTCCATTGAAACGGGGAAGATCCATTGCAAACATCCAGAGCGGGTTTCGCGGGTAACGATGGTTTTGTCTTGATCAGGTGAGTCCTGAAGATAATGCGGGCGTCACTGCGCGCGTTGCGCGAAAGAATTAAGATTCCGGAACCCGGTTATCGCAGTGACCGCGCAAAATAGGGTGCGCGTAGTCTCATCAGCTTTTCCGTACACGCACCATTTCACCGGGGCTGAATGGTCATTTCTTACTAAGTCGATAAACGTGTTTTTTCGCTTCTAGCCCCTAATAAAACGCCATTTCATGGAAAAGTTGATCAAGTGGCGAGTTCCATCACGGGAGAGACTATTGCATGAATTCCACACTCCCTTTCGTTGTTCTGGTTCGTCACGGCGAAACGGCATGGAGCGTGTCAGGACAGCATTCCGGACGCGCTGACATTGCCTTGACTGCGGCTGGTGCCGCGAGCGCGGTTCGTTTAAGCGCGACACTCAAAACATTGACTTTCGCGCGCGTGTTCACCAGCCCGTTGCACCGAGCGCGACAGACAGCGGGACTCGCAGGCTACGCGGAATTAGCGCACCTCGAGCCGGATCTTTGTGAATGGGATGCCGGTGATTACGAAGGCCGCACCACCGCGTCGATCCGAGCTAAGCGCCCCGATTGGCGGTTGTTTGAGCACGGCTGCCCGAATGGTGAGTCGCCCGACGCCGTGAGCGAGCGCGCAGATCGCGTCATCGCGCGGATTAAGACGCTGCATGCGAATTCAGGCAATGTACTCCTCTTTTCGCACGGCGACGTTCTGCGCGTTTTGATCGCACGATGGATACGACTGCCCGCGGTTGACGCGCGTCGCTGGGTGCTCGCCACGACGTCGATCAGCGTCCTCGGTTACGACCATGACTTGAACGAACCGGCCATTCGACGGCTGAATCAGGCGGCCTCAGACGTTGATGCCTTTCGATGAAACTCAAACGTCGATTTGACGCTAAAAAATCGGTAACGATCCCGTCGGGAATTTGCTCATCGTGGGGAACACCTCCGACAAAGCGCTGCCCGTGACGCCAAACCAGTTGGCGAACGCCGATGCGTATTGCTCGGTCGAGGTCGTTGGAATCCAGCGACCACCGCTGGAGTCGTCTGGGCCATCCACGCGGAGCGTTGGAAACGTACCGTAGAGCTGCTTACCGTTGACCGCGCCTCCGACGACCAGGTGATGACTGCCCCAGCCGTGATCCGAGCCGCCGCTGCCGTTCGCTGGAAAGTCGCGGCCGAAATCGCTCATGGTGAAAGCAGTTACTTGTTGCGCGACGCCCAGCTCGACCGTAGCGCGATAAAAGCTCGCCATCGCTTCGCTGACGATACCGAGCAATTCCCCCTGATCCTGCAACTGGTCGATGCCATGGGTATCGAAGCCGCCGACCGAACAAAAATACACCTGCCGTTTAACGCCGAACGAGGCGCGTGCAGCGATGAGTCTTGCAACCGTGCGGAGCTGATCGCCGAGGCTGTTTCCGGGGAAAACGGTGGCCAATGGCGCGGTCTGGCTCAGCGCTTGCTGAAAAACTTGTTGTGTCGTAATTCCGCGCTTGATGGTCTCGTTCCATGCCGCTTCGAACAGATGCGGTCGCGCGGTGTTAATCATTTCGCCGAAGCCGACGGACAGCGCGTCCCTGCTCGTGGAATCGTAACTGTCGTAACCGAAATTGCCGCTCGATGCGACCTGAAACGGCGACACCGTGGCGCCCTGCTGAAAACTGCTGCGACCATTCACGGCGACCGCCGTGGCGACGTTTTGAATACCGTTGAGCGAAGCGACCTGATCGGCCACACGCCCACCCCAGCCCAGCCGAATGGAAGTATCCGACGTTCCCGCTTGCCACTGCGACTGTTGATCGCTGTGTGAAAACAAGTTCGGCGGCAACTGCACGGAATTACCCTGCCATTGCGCGCGCGTAGTCGGCTGGACGAGTGGGCCTACGTTGGCCACGGCGGCGCATTGGCCGGTCTCGAAGAGGCTTGCCAGCGCCGCCATTGACGGGTGCAGCGCGAACGGACGACCCTGCGTGTTAGTGGGATTGATCGCCTGCAGCGCGCCACGATCTAGCGCCAGACGGCCCCTTCCGCGTTGATAGTCGGCGAAGGCGGAGACGTCGAGCGGAATCAGCAGATTATTGCCGTCGTTACCGCCAAAAAGAAAGATGCCGACCATTGCTTTGTAGTCGGTGGCGGTTGCTGTCTGTGCGAATGCAGCGCGCGCGAGTCCACCCATGAGTCCACTGCTGAGTGCAAGTGGGGCCATCGCGGTCAAGCGCAGGGCGTTGCGGCGAGCGGGAGCGAAATTGTGGGTCATCTTGCCGCTCCTACCGTTGAATGACAAATTCAGGGGCGATCACCGCGAGGTTCAACGCGGCCTGTAACCGGTTATCCGTCTCTTTCACCGGAAAGGCATTCACTGCACGCTCGATCACCGTTTGCGTTGATGCACTCATGCCGCCGGCAAACAACGTCCAGTTCAGTCGTTCAACGAGTTTTGCCGTGTTGCCCGCGTCGGCAAGCCACGGCGTGGTGTCGAAATCAACGCGATTCGGTTCGTCAAACCCGATGCCACCGTCGCGAATCAAGCGTGAGAAAAAATTGGTGCTGCCGACGACCTGGGTGTCGGTTGCATTCTGAAATTCAGGTGACGCGAGACCCGCCTGCGCAATGGCTCCAGAGCGCGCATACAGCGGCGAGAAGAAGTTAAAAACAGATGCGGCCAAGAGCGGCGATTGCCCCAGATAATCGTCCGGCGAATCAAGCCACCAGATCGAATTGCGACCGTTTTTCGACGTCGCGCCGAGCGCATTGGCGAAGTGAACGAAGCGCACCATGGGTTCGCGCAGCTTTCCGTCCGTCGTACTGCTCATTACGGGATTGCGCGCTTCATCGTCGAGCAGGATCGCGCGAACCACGGCTTTCAAATCGCCTCGCACACTTGACCCGTTGTTGTTCCACACGGCAACGACGCGCGAGACGTACGCACGGCTCGGATTGCTCGTCACCAAAAATTGAATCAGCCGCTTGCCGATGAACGGCCCAACGTTCGGATGATTGGCGAGGTTGTCGAGCGCGTCGCTCAAGTCCTTTTCCGGTGTTTGTCCAGCGGGCAGAACAGTGCCATTCAGAAGCTGCTTTGTACCGGTCGAATGGTGGCTCGGCCACGCCTGCATCTCTAGCGTCCAGTTTTGTTTGGGTGGATTAAAGCCGTCCTTGAACGTCGTATCGTTACCGCCAAAACTCCATCCGGTGAACACTTTTGCGAAACCCTGGACAACGGACTGATAGTAGGTGACTTGTGTCCTGCCAAATTCGTCGCGCTTGGGCGTGCCATCGTGGTTTAGCTGTACCAAGCCAATCGAGAAAAGCTGCATTACCTCGCGAGCATAGTTTTCGCTGGGCATGCGACCAGATACCGGGTCTTCCTTGTCGTTGCCGAGCATGTTGAGGTAGTAGCCCATCGCAGGTTGCAGCGTCACATCGCGCAGCAGCGTTCGATAATTGCCGAACGCATTTTTGTAAATCGTATCCATCCAGAACGCGAGCGCATCGGTGTCCTGATCTGGCGCGATGTTTGAAACGACCATAATTTCCGTTAGCGCCAGCGCAACGCGCGAGCGCAGCCGTGCGTCACCAAAAATCATGTTCTGCCAGATCGCCTCGAAGATGTGTTGCTCCTCGACCTTGATGCTTTGATCGCGAAGTCGTGCGAGGTAGGCGGCGTGCGTTTGCCACGGCATGTTGAACTGCGCCTCGATCCATGCCGCATTGCCGCGCGCCTTCACTTCGTCAATGTCAGCCACCGAGCGTACGCCGAAGCTCGCCTGAAGTAGCAATCGTGCGGCGTCTCGTCTTTTCGCATCGCCCGCTGAGGCCATGCTTGTGATCGCGAGCTGCACTTCGTTTGATCGCAACGGCGTCGCGCCGTCCGCACGGACGAAGAATTTGTGCGTGCCAACGGTGAGATCGGGCACTTGCCACGCGCCGTTCGTGCTGTCGCTGCTGCCCCAACGCTTGCCATCGACGTATAGGCGCATCATGCTGCCTGTTACGCCGTTCGACGTGTAAGTGGCGGTGACGGTCGCCCGTCCGTTAGACACACTGCCAGCGGTCGCTGAAAGCACGATTTCGGCAGCCGATGCTGTCCACGAGGCCAACAACCAGATGGCGACGACCAGTACGGCAATGAGCGCCGCCAAGGCTTCTGATCGACGTACTCCCGAAGATAGGGGGAATCGGCCTTGATGAGGCCGCATGACTTTTACTGCTTCACCGTTTTGCTGCATGGACCACTCCGTTAGCGCAAATCCCCCGGTGACTCTTTTTGTGCGTCGCTTGTCGTACGCATCGCTACAAAGCATATGACATCGTCATCAAAAAGACAAGTGTTGCTTTAGGCCGTGGCGAACGCTATCGCTTGCTGACTCGACGGGTCAAAGAGCACCGCTGCGCTGGTGTCGACGACCAGGTCAACCTCGTCGCGGCCAGCTACGGCGGCCGGGTGCAGACGCGCAATGCAACGCACGCCACCGAGCGTATCCGCGCCGGTCGGTTCCGCGAGATCAATCGGAACGCTAAGGTTTGCCATCGCGCCCTTGCCGCGCCCGGTGTCCGTCAAATGCTCAGGGCGCAGCCCCAGCAACACTGACGAACCGGTCCGCGTCAACGTGTCGAAGCCATGGAGCGGCAGTTGTACGAGCTTGGCAACCGTTGGGCCAACACTGATTTCTGCGCACCATTTTCCGTCGTTGATGGAGAGCGTCGCGGGAATCAAATTCATTGGTGGCGAGCCCATGAAACCCGCAACGAAGGTATTAACCGGACGGGTGTTGATGGCGTCGGGCGTGCCGAACTGTTGCACGATGCCGTCTTTCATCACCGCGATTTTGTCGCCGAGCGTCATCGCCTCGATCTGGTCGTGTGTGACGTAAACGCTAGTAATGCCGAGCCGCTTGTGCAGCAGCTTGATTTCACTGCGCATTTCCACGCGGAGCTTCGCATCGAGATTCGATAGCGGCTCATCAAACAGAGAAATTTGTGGCTCGCGCGCGAGCGCTCGGCCCATCGCAACGCGCTGACGTTGACCACCTGAAACCTGCGCAGGTTTTCGATCCAGCAATGGCTCGATTTGCAGAAGCTTTGCGACGCGTGCAATCGTCGCTTCCTGCTCCGCTTTCGGCACTTTGCGTAGCGACAAACCGAAGGCTATGTTCTGGCGAACGCTCATCGACGGATACAGCGCATAGCTCTGAAACACCATTGCAATTTCGCGATCTTTCGGCGGCAGATCGTTAACGCGTTTGCCACCGATTGTGATGTCGCCTTCGGTCACAGTTTCGAGACCTGCGATCATGTTGAGCAACGTGCTCTTGCCGCAGCCGGAACCACCGACGAGGATCAAAAATTCGCCGTTCGCGATGTCAAGATTAATGCCCTTAAGCACCTCTACGCCATTGGGGTAGACCTTGGTGATGTTGTGGATGCCGAGACTAGCCAACTGTTTATCCCTTCACCGCACCGGCGGTTAATCCACGTACAAAATATTTGCCAGCGACGATGTAGACCAGGCGCGTTGGTAACGCAGCGATGATGGCCGCCGCCATGTCCACGTTGTATTCCTTCACGCCCGTCGAAGTCCGCACGAGATTGTTCAGCACCACTGTCACCGGCTGTGAATCCGAACCCGCGAACACCACGCGAAACAAAAAATCATCCCAGATTTGCGTGAACTGCCAGATCACACGGACCATAAAAATCGGACCACTAATCGGCAACAAAATGCGCTGAAAAATCGTGAAGAAACCGGCACCATCGACGCGCGCCGCCTTCACCAATTCGCCGGGAACGCCGATGTAATAGTTGCGAAAAAAAAGCGTGGTGAATGCGAGCCCGTAGACAACGTGAACAAAGATCAGGCCAAAGACTGAACCCGAAACCCCAACTGCGCCCAAGCGTCGCGCCATCGGAAGCAACACGACCCGAAACGGAATGAAGCAGCCTACCAGGAGCGCGGTAAACAAAACGTCCGAGCCGCGACAACGCCCGAGCGTTAGTGCATAACCATTCAACGCACCGACCAGCGTCGAGATCAAAACTGCTGGAATCGTCATCGGCAATGAGTTCAGGAAAAACGGCTTCCGGCCATCGCAGCGAACACCGCTACACGCCGTTCCCCATGCTGTAAGCCAAGGCGCAACCGTTGGTGCATGCGGCGCAGCAATCAGCCTGCCTTCGCGAATTTCATCGAGCGTTTTCAACGATGTAGCGAACATGACCCACGTCGGTGCCAGCGCGTACAACGCCGTCAGAATCAGTGTGAGGTACAGGAAGAATCGGGAGACGCGATTCATCGCCCAGTACCGCTACGCGATTCAGCCTACATCAGCCGCACCATCACTGCCACAATCGTCATCAGCATCATCACCGCGCTCGCCGAACCCACACCCAACTGCCCGCGCGTCAATGAGAACTGATACATAAAAATCGCGTGCACATCGGACGCCGCGGCAGGCCCACCGCCTGTCAGCGTCATCACCTGATCAAAGCTCTTGATTGCGATATGCGCAAGGATCAAGGTGACCGAGAAAAACACGGGGCGCAAACCCGGGATGATGATGCGCCGATAAATCGTTGGCAGCGACGCACCATCTACCTGCGCCGCCTTGATGATCTCGCTATCCACGCCGCGCAAACCCGCCAGAAACAGAGCCATCGCGAAGCCCGCGCTTTGCCAGACGCCCGCGATCACCACGGTGTAAATCGCCTTATCCGGGTTCACCCGCCAGTCAAACGTAGAGCTCGTCCATCCGCACTGCTGCACGATACGCTCAAGCCCTAGACCCAAGATCAGCAGCCACTTCCATGCGTTGCCGGTGACAATGAACGACAACGCCACAGGATACAAATAAGTCGCACGCAGACAGCCTTCGCCACGAATTTGTTGATCCAGCAGAATCGCCATCACCAAGCCTACAACGAGGCTGATACCAATAAAGAGTGCTCCAAAAATCGCAAGATTTTTTGCACTGACCCAGAAGCAATCGTTGTCGAACAATTCTTCGCATCGCGTAAGCCCCGCCCATTCCCCGTTTGGCAGCAACCGCGATTCGGTAAACGAGAGCGCAATCGCGACCAGAATGAAACCGTAGACGAACACCAGTCTCGCCACAAGCGTGGGCGAAAGGACTAGCTTCGGGAGCCAACAGTCGGACGAAATACTCATATTGCAATCGGCGCGATAACCGTCGCAACGCGTACGGTTGATCGCGCCGAGTTATTTGCGCGCAGGGAGTCCCAAATAACGCTACTTCGTTTTACTTGCCTTAAGGGCACCTCTAAAAATTCATTTGTGGAGCGCATTGCGTTGTCGCGCGGTGCTCGCGCTTTTGGCAAATGAGCTCACGTACCAGAGCGTCCGCTCTGGTTGCTGCGCTCCGGGCTCCGAGCACTGCATCCCCAAAAAACGAATTTTTAGAGGCGCCCTTAACCAGCGCCGCAACCGCGTCCTTCGACGACGAAGTCGAGTTCATGAACCGGACGATGACATCAACGATCGCGCCCTGCTTAGCCGATAGGGTCGCCATGCCATGCGCGAAACTGGCAACCAAGTCACCCGTCTTCGCTGTGCTGTCAAAGTCCGCCATCGACTTGGTGGCGCAGGCATCAAACTTCGCATTGTTTACACCGGGACGAACCGGAATCGAGCCTTTGTTTAGGTTGAATACTTCCTGAAACTCCGGACTTATGATCGCCGTTACGAGATCGAGTTGACCTTCATTCGCGTCTGCTACATTCACATTGAACATCGCGAATGAATCAATATTGAAGGTGTGCGAATTCGCCGTTCCCGGCGCAGCGACACAGGTGTAATCCTTGCCGCTGATCTTGTTGGCTGCGGTGAACTCACCCTTCGCCCAGTCGCCCATGAATTGCAAGCCTCCCTTGCCGTTCATGACCATCGCAGTCGCCAGATTCCAGTCACGACCAGAAGCGTCTTTGTCGATGTAAGTTTTTATTTTGGCCAGCGTATCGCAAGACTTTTCCATCGTTGGGCTGCTCAATGCAGCAGGATCAAGCTTGACCCGGGCTTCGTTGTAGAACTTCGCGCCACCGAGGCCGAGCACGACGGAATCGAACACTGTAGCGTCGTGCCACGGCTGACCACCGATCCGTCGCGCGATCAAATCCGCAGGCACAGCGTGCCCACCCTACCGTTCAATCCGCGGGCAACGCGTAATCCTTGAACTGCTCGCGCAGCTTCGCTTTCATCATCTTGCCGGTCGCGCCGAGTGGAATCGCGTCGACAAATTGCACGTCATCGGGCACCTGCCATTTGGCAATCTTGCCGTCGTAAAACTTGAGAATCTCGGCAGCGGTGACTTCGGCATTGGGCTTTTTGACCACCACCAGAATCGGACGTTCATCCCATTTTGGATGACGGATGCCGATGCAAGCAGCCATCATCACCGCAGGATGAGCCATTGCGATATTTTCAACGTCAATCGAACTGATCCATTCGCCACCGGACTTGATCACGTCCTTGCTGCGGTCGGTGATTTGCATGAAACCATCGGGGTCAATCGTCGCCACATCGCCGGTCGCAAAGTAGCCGTTTTTGTCAACGATATGGCCACCGTCGCCTTTGAAATATTGATAGACGATCCACGGGCCGCGCACCAGCAAGTCACCCGACGCTTTGCCATCGCGGGGAAGCTCGTTGCCTTCGGGATCGACCACCTTCATATCGACGCCAAACACCGCACGGCCCTGCTTCAAAAGAATCGCGCGCTGCGTTGGCCAGTCAGCGTCCATCTGCTTGCCCTTGAGCGTTCCGTAAGTACCAATCGGGCTCATCTCCGTCATGCCCCATGCGTGATTCACGGTCACGCCGTGCTTGTCACGGAAGCCGTCGAGCATCGCAGGCGGACAGGCCGAACCGCCAATCACGGTGCGCTTCATCGTCGACAGTTTGAGCCCGTTCGCGTCCATGTACGAGAGCAGCATTTGCCATACCGTCGGCACGCCCGCCGAGAACGTGACCTTCTCCTGTTCAAACAAATCGTAGATCGATTTGCCGTCCATACCTGCGCCGGGAAACACGATTTTGCTGCCGACCATCGGCATCAAATATGGCAAGCCCCAGGCGTTAACGTGGAACATCGGTACCACAGGCAACACGCAGTCGCGTGAACAAATGCCAATCACGTCAGTAGCCGCGCCCGCCATCGCATGCAACATCGTCGAGCGATGGCTGTAGAGCACGCCTTTCGGATTGCCCGTCGTGCCGCTCGTGTAACACAGACTGGATGCCCTGTTCTCATCGAATACCGGCCACGAATATTGCTCAGACTGCTTGCCGATCCACGCCTCGTAACTCAGCAAATTCGGGATACCCGAATCGGCGGGCAGCTTGTCGGCGTCACACAACGCGATGTAGTGCTTGACGGTGGGGCACTTCGGCGCGATGGCCTTGATCAGCGGCAAAAACGATAGGTCAAAACACATCACCTCGTCGTCGGCATGATTGACAATCCACGCCATCTGATCGGGATGCAAACGCGGATTGACCGTGTGCAACACACGCCCCGAACCAGACACACCGTAATAGAGCTCGAAATGGCGATAGCCGTTCCACGCGAGCGTCGCAACGCGTGATGATTGCGCAATCGCCATCGCGTCCAGCGCGTTGGCGATTTGTTTGGCACGACGATTGACCGCTGCGTAGGTGGTGCGGTGAATGTCACCTTCCACACGCCGCGAAACAATTTCGGTGTCACTGTGATAAGTCCCGGCAAATTCGATCACCGACGAAATCAGCAGCGAATGTTGCTGCATCAAACCTTGCATAGCGCGTCCTCCTTCAAAATACTTAAGCTCAGTCATGCTGTAATGTAGTGGAAGCGCGTCGGACTGTGTGGGCGGTCGAACTATGGGCAGAAATCGCGCGTCGGCTGGTTCGATTTTCCATCAAAGACGTTAATGGTGCCCTCCGGAAAGCACGCTGTTGCCATCACCCAGCGCTCTTTGAGAAATTGCATAAGGCTTCAGGCAGAGCGCGGGTGACAGCAATCCCTGCCTTGGGATCGCTACACTTCCATGTATGTTCACATTTCACACCCTCCACCGCATCAACGCCAATGGCGTCACTATCAACGCACGCGTCAGCGATGACCGCAGCAAGCCGCCGCTCCTGCTGCTGCACGGCCACCCGCAAACGCATCTGATTTGGCATAAAGTTGAACCCGAACTCAGCAAGCATTTCAGCATCGTAGCGGCCGACTTGCGCGGCTACGGCGACAGCGACAAACCGGCCTCGGACGCCAGCGTGAATCATGCGCCGTACAGCAAACGCGAAATGGCGAAAGACATGGTTGCGGTCATGGCGAGCCTCGGTTTCGAAACGTTTAAAGTTCTAGCACATGATCGCGGGGCACGGGTGACGCATCGTATGCTGGTGGATCATGCGGACTCGGTAGAGCGAGCGACACTTCTGGACATTGCGCCAACGCTCGCAATGTATGAGCAGACCGATATGGAGTTTGCTCGGGCTTATTTTCACTGGTTTTTCCTGATTCAGCGTGAGCCGATGCCGGAACGGATGATCGAGGCTGATCCAGAGTTTTTCATCGAAAAAATGATGGGTAATCGTCACGCTGGACTCTCGGCATTCACGCCCGAAGTACTGGCCGAATATCGCCGCTGCATTCGCTTGCCGGGCATCGTGCACGCCATTTGCGAGGACTATCGGGCAAGTGCCACCATTGACCTCGATCATGATCGTTTAGATCGTGACGCGGGCCGCAAAGTGACGCAGCCGCTGCAAGTGTTGTGGGGTGCGAATGGTGTGATTGAAAAATGTTTCAAACCTTTGGTCGACTGGCAACGCGTCGCAATGAACGTTCGCGGAGGCTCGGTGCCGTGCGGGCACTACATTCCAGAGGAAGCGCCCGATGCGTTGCTTGCGGCAGCGTTGCCATTTTTAACGGGCGCGTAGATGCGGTCGTTCTGTGGGCGCGGTTTCACCGCGATTGGCTTCCTCATAAATCAAGCGCGGTAGAACCGCGCCCACCTAAACACTCGCTCGATGTCCGAGCCCGCAGAAAGCAAACATGTCCGAAGCCACAGAAAATCCCGAAACCACCACCCCGTTCGAGCGCCGCGTCGCAGTGAGTATCGCGATACTGGCTGCGGTACTCGCGTTCGTTTCCATGCGTGGCGACAACGCTAAAACCGACTCTGGATTGAAGACTACTGAGGCCGCAAATCAGTGGGCGCTGTTTCAGGCCAAAGCGATCCGTGAGCACACGTTAAACGTCGAAATCAACATCCTGAGCGCGCTGAACCCATCGGCACTAAACACTGAAGTAGCTGACAAGACAAAGACTGCCGCCAGGGAAGAAATCGCGCGCTACAAGACTGAGCGTGAGGGCATCAAAAAAGTGGCCGAAGGGCTTGTCAAAGAAGCTACAACCGCCTCTGCAATCAATGACCGTTGCGACCTCGGTGCGCTGTTCATGCAAATAGCGATCGTGATTTTGTCGGCCGCTATTTTGTCGCGACAGAACTTGATGTTTTACGTCGGTGTCGCAATGGGACTCGGCGGTGCGGTGACGGGACTGTCTTCGCTTTTAATTTCGTAATTTTGGAATACACATGACACACAGAATCGCAGTCATCGCCGGTGACGGTATCGGCAAAGAGACGATGCCCGAGGGCATTCGAGTGATGCAGGCCGCCGCCAAGAAATTCAACATTCCATTGCAATTCGACCACTTCGATTTCGCGTCGTGGGACTACTACGAAAAGCACGGGCAGATGATG
>JAYVPF010000341.1:0-3218 GCA_043757535.1 Burkholderiales bacterium | reverse complement strand
ATAGCCAGCCGAAAAACAGGAAGCCGAAGGTGCCGACCGTAAGCGACCAGGCGATCAACACGTTGGCCGTGAACTGGTCGACGCGCAGAATCGTTTGCAGATAGAACAGCGCATAGAACTGGCCGGTGTACCAGACAACGGCCTGGCCCGCGACCATGCCCAGCAATGCGAGCAGCGCGATTTTGGCGTTTTTCCATTGACCGAAAGCTTCACCCAGCGGCGCCTTCGATAGCGTGCCCTCGTCTTTCATCTTCTGGAAAGCCGGCGACTCCTTCATCTGCAGGCGAATATAAAGCGAAATTCCCAGCAGGACCACCGAACCGAGGAACGGAATGCGCCAGCCCCACGCTGCAAAAGCCGTGATCTTCGCGCCGCTGGCCATCACCACGTCGGGATAGTTGGCGTTAACGTAGATCTGCGTGAACAGGATCACTACCAGCGAAAGCAGCAGGCCGAGTGTCGCGGTCGTCTGAATGAACGCGGTGTAGAAACCGCGCCGGTGCTGCGGCGCATGTTCCGCCACATAGATTGCCGCGCCACCGTATTCGCCACCGAGCGCCAAGCCCTGCGCCATGCGCAGCGCTATCAGCGCCACCGGCGCCAGCCAGCCTATCGATTCATAGCTCGGTAGTAGACCGACAAGAAACGTCGAAACACCCATGATCACAATCGTGATGAGAAAAGTATATTTGCGACCGATCAGGTCGCCGAGCCGGCCAAACACCAGCGCGCCGAACGGCCGCACCAGGAATCCCGCGGCAAACGCCAGCAGCGCAAACACGTTGCGCGTCGCTTCCGGATAATGGCTGAAAAACTGCGCGCCGATAATGGCGGCGAGCGAACCGTACAGGTAAAAGTCATACCATTCGAAAATGGTACCGGCGGATGACGCGAGAATAACTTTCTTTTCCTCGCGGGTCATCGGTCGGCCGCGCTCGGCGGCACCGGGTGCCAGTGCTATTTCTGCCATGTTGAACTCCTCTTTGATTGATTAAATCAAGGTGCGCCATTGGCTCAACGCGTCAAACCGCCACGCGAAAGCCAAGGCACCACACTAACCAAGTCTGGATCAGCGGGATCGATTCGGAAGCCATTGCTGCTGCGCCCCGTTCCCTCTTTTTCTGCGCGCCGTTCCCTCTTTTTTGCCCAGAACCCAGTCAGCATGATACATGCGTAAGGTCCAAAGCTTACGGCAGCCTTACGCGCGAAGCGATACAACTCCCGCCGACTTGCCGTCCATGAGAGGCAAGCCTTGCATTGACCTTGGCCGACGTCGCGGGGAGAATGGTTTGTACCCCATAGACTCTGCAAAGGAGCAACTTGAGCAAAACCAAAATTCAGCCTCGGCTCGGCCGTTCAAGCCCGACAGGCTGCTAGCACTGGCGCGGCGTTCGAGCCACAATTGACTGAAAACGAGCGTCAATGCCGGTTTTTCAACGTCTCGACTGTTGGCAGGTTGGTCAGATTACCTCGCGACCTGACCGATTCCAGCGAAATGTACGCGGCACTATTATATGTTGCCACGTTTACCATGCTCAGATCGACTGTTTCAACTGTTCCAGAATCGCGGGATTCTCAAGCGTCGAAATATCCTGCGTGATGTCTTCGCCCTTGGCAATCGAACGCAGCAGGCGCCGCATGATCTTCCCCGAGCGGGTCTTGGGAAGGTTGTCTCCAAAACGGATTTCCTTCGGCTTCGCAATCGGTCCGATTTCCTTGCCGACCCAGTCGCGCAATTCCTTGGCGAGCGCCTTGGCGTCGTCGCCTGTTGGACGCGCGCCTTTCAACACCACGAATGCCACCACCGCTTCACCAGTCAAATCGTCAGGACGGCCCACGACAGCCGCTTCGGCCACCAGCCTCTGGTTGGACACCAGCGCGGATTCGATTTCCATCGTGCCCAGACGATGGCCGGATACATTCAGTACGTCATCGATGCGGCCCATGATGGTGAAGTAGCCGTGATCCTTGTCGCGTACCGCACCGTCACCCGCAAGGTACAGCGTTCCACCAAGCGCATCGGGGAAATAGGTCTTTTGAAAACGTTGCGAATCGTTCCAGATGGTGCGGGCCATCGCCGGCCACGGACGCTTGACGACAAGAATTCCCCCGTTGCCGTTGGCGACATCGTGGCCGGTTTCATCGACAACGGCCGCCATGATTCCAGGCAGAGGCAGCGTGCACGAGCCGGGTTTCAACGGTGTCGCGCCGGGCAGCGGCGTAATCAAGTGTCCGCCGGTTTCGGTCTGCCAGAACGTATCGACGATCGGACAACGTCCGCCCCCGATATTTTCGTAATACCACATCCATGCTTCCGGATTGATCGGCTCCCCGACCGAACCGAGAATGCGCAACGATTTCAGATCGTAGTTGCGCGGATGCGTCTTCGGGTCGACTTCTCCGGCCTTGATGAGCGAGCGAATCGCCGTCGGTGCGGTATAGAAAACAGTGACCTGGTGCTTCTGGATCATTTCCCAGAATCGTCCCGCGTTCGGGAAGGTCGGGACGCCTTCAAAGACGATTTCGGTACCGCCGACGGAAAGCGGTCCGTATGTGACATAGGAATGCCCCGTCACCCAGCCGATATCGGCGGTGCACCAGAACACATCGCCCGGCTTGCTGTCGAACGTCCACTTCATTGTCAAATGCGCCCACAACAGGTAGCCGGCGGTGGAGTGCTGGATGCCCTTGGGCTTGCCGGTGGAACCCGACGTATAAAGAATGAAAAGCGGATGCTCGGCGTTGACCCATTCCGGCTCGCAATCATCGCTCTGGGCAGGTTCCAGATCGTGCCACCAGTGATCGCGGCCGACCGCCATCTTGACGTTGCCGCCGGTTCGCTTATAGACGATGCAGGTTTTCATGTGCTCGCAGCCACCCATGCCCAACGCCTCGTCGACAATGTTCTTGATCGGCAGCGCCTTGCCGCCGCGTAGCTGCTCGTCGGCCGTGATAACGGCAATGGCGCCGGCATCGACAATGCGTTCTTGCAAAGACTTGGCGGAGAAGCCGCCGAAGACCACCGAATGCGTTGCGCCGATTCGTGCGCAGGCTTGCATGGCGATGACTCCTTCGATCGTCATCGGAATGTAAATGATGACGCGATCGCCCTTCTTGATGCCCTTGGCGCGCAACGCATTGGCGAACCGGCATACGCGCAGGTGCAATTCGCGATAGGTGACTTTGGTATTGATGCCGTCGTCGGCTTCAAAGATGAT
>JAYVPF010000340.1:0-12025 GCA_043757535.1 Burkholderiales bacterium | reverse complement strand
TTTCGTGCCGGGTTGGAATGTGCGGGTCCTGCGCGATGACCGTCAATGGCGTCGCGCGCTGGACGTGTCGCACGCATGTGTCAAAAGTAGCGGTTGATGGCGCGCTGGAGTTGGCGCCGTTGTCCAATCTGCCGATGATCAAAGATCTGGCGTCGGACATGGCGCCGTTCTTCGATAAGTGGGCGGGCGCGAAAAGTCAGTTTAGGGGCGAGCGAAGCCGTCATGATGATTTTGTGTTGGTGCCGCCAGATTCGGTGAAGCGGAAAGCGGCCGACGCCGGAATCGAATGCATCGGCTGCGGTGTTTGCTACGCCTCTTGCGACACCGTGACCTGGCGACCTGATTACCTCGGGCCAGCGGCGCTGAATCGTGCCTGGACGCTGGTCAATGACGAACGCGACGTCGCCGGAAATGAGCGATTGCGTGCCGTCGCAGGTGACGCTGGATGCCATGCCTGTCATACCCACACCAGTTGCTCCGAACGCTGCCCGAAAGGCATCGCGCCAACACTGGGCATCAGTGCGCTGAAACGCCTCACAGCGCGTGCTGCCATGCGCGGAGAACTCGATTGAGTACGGCAATAGAGGCGCGGCTCTGGTACCTACAGCGCATCAGCGCGATGATTCTCGCGCTTTGCGTTGTTGTCCATATTGTGACCATTGTTTACGCAGTGCGCGGTGGTTTGACCGGCGCAGAAATACTGGCGCGAACACGTGGCAATGCGGTGTTCGCGGCGTTCTATGTGCTGTTCGTTTTCAGTGCCGCAGTCCATGCGCCGATCGGTCTCGCACGCATTGCCGAGGAGTGGTTGCAATGGCGCGGGCGATGGCTCAATGGGCTGCTACTGATTTTTGCGGCCTTGCTTGTGGCCGTTGGTCTATCGGCAGTGTGGGGGCTTTATGGCGGTTAGCCTGGGCGCGGGCGGAATGCGCCGCAATGATCGGCGTGCGCGCGGCCTTCCGGGTTATTGGGCGTTTGTGCTGCATCGACTCTCTGGTGTCGGTCTCGCAATATTTCTTCCGGTGCATTTCTGGGCGCTGTCGCGAAGTCTTCAGGGCGAGGTTGCGTTAAATGCTTTCTTGCGTTGGACCGACACATTTCTGTTCAAGTTTGCCGAGTGGGGGCTGGTGTGTTTGCTTGCGGCTCATCTCGTCGGCGGTTTGCGTTTGCTGTTGATTGAATTCGGACCCTGGCGCGGGATGCGAATGGGATGGATTTTGGGGATGCTGGGGACAACCCTGTCGGTCGGAATCCTGCTTGCCGCGATGATGATGAGTTGAATAAAACAACGAGGAGACCAAATGATTCGCCGGAATTCCGTAAAGAGGGCGCTGACCGTTGCGCTGACCGTATCTGCTGCGCTGGCTTGCAGCACCGCGTTCGCGCAGGCTTGGCCCAGCAAACCGGTGCGTATGGTGGTGCCATTTCCTGCGGGCGGCACCACCGACATCGTGGCACGGATGTTGGGCCAGCGACTGCAGGAAGCCTGGGGCCAGACTGTGATCGTTGAAAACAAGACAGGCGCGGGTGGAAGCATTGGGGCCAACGAAGTAGCCAAATCTGCAAACGACGGCTACACGTTGTTGATGGCGTCTGGTGCGCTAACCATCAACCCGCATATCCACGCCAAGCTTCCGTTTGATGCGATACAAGATTTTGTGCCAATCACCAACGTCGCATCGGGCCCGATGGTGATCGTCGTTGGCCCAACGGTGATGGCAAAGAACATCACAGAGTTCATCGCACTGGCCAAGTCCAAGCCAGGCGTGCTGAACTTCGGCTCCTCGGGCATGGGTAGCCAGGTTCATCTGGCCGGCGAGAACTTTCTCTACAGTGCCAGCATTGACCTGAAGCATGTGCCTTACAAAGGCGAGTCCCTTGCGCTGGCCGACTTGGCCGGAGGCAGCGTCGAGATGGTTCCCGGCAATCTCGCGGCAATGCTTCCGTTCATCAAGAGCGGTAAGGTACGCGCACTCGGCGTGACCAGTGCAGAACGCAGCCCCGCCGCGCCGGACATTCCGACTGTCGCTGAGGCCGGTTTGCCGGGTTTTGTGAACCTCGGCTGGTTTGGACTGCTTGCCCCGGCCGGCACATCAAAAGATATTGTCGAGAAAGTGTACCGTGACGCAACCAAAGCGCTTCGAACCGACGACATGAAACAACGTTTGATCGCAGTGGGAATGGTGCCGGTGGCCAGTACGCCAAGTCAGTTCGCAGAGACGATCCGCGCAGAACTCGCGTACTGGGCGAAGATTGTTCGCGAGCGCAAGATTCAGCAGCAGTAACTCATGAAGCTTGATATGACTGCGGTCGAAGAGGCCGCAAAAACGCTCTACATCCGTGCGCTCAAATCATTACCTCCAGACATCAAGGAAGGCATGAGTCGTCTGCAATCGCGGGAGACCGACGCCACCGCGAAGTCGGTGCTGGCAACGATGGTGACCAACATCGCAGTGGCGGAGCGAACCGACAATCTGCTGTGCCAGGACACAGGCATTCCGATCTACAACGTCGTCATCGGATCGAATGTGAGCTTCGATGGCGCTGCGCTTAAAGCGGCTCTGGTGCGGGGCTGCACGCGGGCGACAAAAGAGCATCCGCTTCGGTCGTCCGTCGTGCATCCGATCACTCGCAAGAACGAACATACGAGTTGTGGCGCGGGCGTTCCGGTGATTCATTTTGAGTTTGACCAGCGCGCCGAGACCGTTGAGATCGAGATGATTCCAAAGGGTAGCGGCTCGGAAAACAACTCCTTTTTGCGCATGGCGATTCCGGCTGAGGGCGTTGATGCGATCAAGCGCTTTGTCGTTGACTGCGCGATCGCCGCCGGTGGCAAGACCTGCCCGCCCACGATTGTCGGGGTTGGCATTGGTGGAACGTCTGATTTGTGTGTGCATCTGGCAAAGCGCGCCGCGACGCGACCGCTCGGTTCTGCGTGCGCCGATCCCCACGGTGCTGCGCTTGAAGTGTCGCTGTCGCAAGCGGTAAATCTGCTTGGCGTTGGACCGCAGGGTCTCGGCGGTGACGCGACGGCTTTTGCAGTACAGGTCGAACTTGCTGCGACGCATATCACCATGAACCCGGTCGCCGTGAACATGCAATGCCACTCTGCGCGTCGTGCTCGTGCCACGTTCACGCCGGGCGGCATTGAGTACGGTTACTGATCATGGCGCATTACGATTTACCCATGCCGGTCGATGAGGCTGCCGTTCGCCAGCTTCGCATCAACGACACGGTAACGCTTCACGACACCTTGTTCGGCATTCGTGATGCGAGCTACATCGCGCTGTTTGACCATAAGCGCACGACGCGCTTTGATCTGAACGGCCATGCGGTGATTCACACCGCACCGAACGTGCGCAAAGTCCCGGTTTCAACCGAGCATCCTGCCGGTTATGCGCCCGTCTGCATCGGCACGACAACGAGTGATCGCATGGAGCGATTCACGCGACAACTGATGACGCAAATGGGGGTTCGATTCATCATTGGCAAAGGTGGCATGCGCGAAGGCTCCCTCGCGGCATTTCGTGAATTCGGCGGTGCCTACCTTGCGATTGTCGGTGGTACGGCTGCACTCGAGACGACGTGGATTGAACAGATTGAAGATGTTGATCTGGATGATCTCAATCCCGAATCTCTGTGGAAATTTCGCCTTCGAGAGCCCAGTGGTTTTGGGCCTTTGTTAGTCGCAATGGATTCGCGCGGCGGTTCGCTTTACGACGCAGTTAATGCCTCGGTCGCTGATCGCCGCGCCGCTGTGCTCGCGAGCCTCGGAGTCTCAGCTTGACGCCCGAAATTCAGTATCGCAAGACCGATATCCTGATTCTCGGATCGGGCGGAGCGGGGCTCTTCGCCGCGCTTCACGCGCATCAGGCTGCTCCCGATCTCACCATCACGGTTGCCGTCAAGGGCTTGCTCGGCAAGAGCGGCTGTACGCGTATGGTGCAGGGTGGCTATAACGTGGCGCTTGCTGCCGGCGATTCGGTTGAGCGGCATTTCATGGACACCATTGAAGGCGGCAAGTGGCTGCCCGATCAGGATCTCGCGTGGACATTGGTGACCAAAGCCGTTGAGCGCATTCATGAACTCGAAAACGAACTAGGTTGTTTTTTTGATCGTAATCCCGACGGCACAGTGCATCAAAAGGCATTTGCCGGGCAGACCTTTGACCGTACGGTTCACAAGGGCGATCAGACGGGTATCGAGATCATCAATCGTCTCGCGGAACAGGTGTGGGCAAGAAAAATTGAGCGCATGGAGGAGCACCGCGCGATTGCGTTGATCAAGACGCGATCAGGCGATGGGCTGGCGGGCGTGCTGATGATTGATGTGCGCACAGGCGGCTTTGTCTTCGTTCAGGCCAAGGCAGTACTGTTGGCGACGGGCGGCGGTCCGACTATGTACAAGTACCACACACCGAGTGGCGACAAGAGCTGCGACGGCCTCTCGATGGCGCTCGACGCGGGACTTGCGCTACGCGACATGGAAATGGTGCAGTTTCATCCTACCGGCCTGCTTGCTGGCGCAGGAACGCGAATGACCGGAACAGTGCTGGAAGAAGGCTTGCGCGGCGCCGGTGGCTACCTGCTCAACGGTCGCGGTGAGCGCTTCATGCACCACTATGATCCTCGTGGCGAACGCGCCACGCGGGACGTGGTTTCGCGCAGCATTAATTCCGAGATTCGTGCTGGCCGAACGTCGCCCAATGGCGGTGTGTACATTGAGATGAAGCACCTCGGCGTCGATACGGTTCGCCGCAGTTTTAAAGGCATGGTCGAGCGCTGCGCTGACTGCGGATTTGATCTCGCGGGCGGACGCGTTGAAGTCGTTCCAACGGCGCACTACATGATGGGCGGCGTTGTTTTTTCCGGCGACACGTCGACTGCGCTTCCGGGTTTGTTCGCAGCGGGCGAGGATACGGGTGGCGTGCATGGGGCCAATCGACTCGGCGGTAATGGCGTTGCCAACTCAACGGTCTACGGCGGCATCGCTGGCGACGCGATGGCCGCCTGGGTTGTGAAATCTGGCGCATGGCGTGAACCTGATGCAGAAGAAATCGCTGAGGTGGTCGCAATCCACAACGCTCCGTTTGCGCGACCGCATGGCAATACCAACGCGCTGCGCGAAGCGCTCTATGACGTCATGTGGGACGATGTTGGTATTGCCCGCACAGCAACTGGGCTGGCTCGCGCCGATTCCGTGCTCGCTGGTTTGCAGGACGAACTTCTTCGTGCCGGCGTCGCCGACGACACGCATGCTTTCAATTTAAGCTGGCACGACTGGCTCAATTTGCGCAGCCTGATCGCCGTCAGTCGATCCATCGTCATCGCCGCCATTGCCCGTGAAGATTCGCGCGGCGCGCATTTTCGGGAGGATTTTCCCCATACGGGCGATCTGCCCTCGTCCCGCTATACGGTCGTTCGGCAGGTCAGTGATCGCCTGACGCTTAACACTGAGCGCGTCGTTTTCACACGCGTGGGGCCCGGCGAAAGCCTCTTGACCCAATAGATCTAAAGTAAGTAATTCGCGCGATGTCAAAACAATCCGATGGCGCTGTTCGTGGCGCAGATGTACTGGTAAAGACCTTGGTGCAGGGGGGCGTGAAAAAAATATTTACGCTCTCTGGCAATCACATCATGCCCGTGTTCGATGCTGCTTTTGACGCAGGAATACAGTTGATTCATACGCGTCATGAAGCGGCGACGGTTCACATGGCGGATGCCTTCGCGCGCATCACGGGTGAAGTTGGCATCGCGCTGGTGACCGGTGGGCCAGGTCACGCCAACGCGATCTCGGCGCTGTACACGGCGCGAATGGCGGAGTCGCCGGTAGTGTTGCTGTCGGGTCATGCGCCACTGTCGCAACTGGGTAAGGGCGCGTTTCAGGAGATGCGTCAGGCTGACCTTGCCGCGCCGGTGTGCAAGGCGTCCTCGACGTGCATGAGCGCTGATGAGATCGGTGCCGACATCGCTCGCGCGATCAGTGTTGCCAAGTCAGGGCGTCCCGGCCCGGTGCATCTGAGCTTGCCGACGGATGTGCTTGAAGCGATGACGAGCGAGGCTTTGCCGTCAGTCGATGCTTTTGTTCCGGTGCCGTTAGCGCTGCAGGAAGCCTATGTGGACGCCATCGTGACGCGCCTCAGAGCGGCCTCGCGCCCATTGATACTTACCGGCCCCATCAGTCTTACGCGTGCCCATCGTGAGCGAATCGCCGCGCTGGAAATTGCGTCGGGCATTCCGGTCATTGGCATGGAAAGTCCGCGCGGTGTGACTGATCCAAGCCTCGGCGCATTCGCTGAATGTCTGGCCGAAAGCGACTGTGTGTTGCTGCTCGGAAAGCGACTGGATTTCACCGTCAAGTTCGGCTCAACGCCGACGTTCGCAGCAGACTGTGCCTGGCTGCAAATCGATTCCGAATCGATCGAGATTGATCGGGCTCGTGAGGCCGTTGGGCCACGCCTCAAAATCAGCCTGATCGCTGACGCCGCTTCAGCAATCGACAGGCTGGCGCGTTCAACGCGATGGAGCAGAATCGCGGAAAACGCGTGGATGGACAAAGTGAAAGCGTCGGTAGCGTTTCGCCCGCCCGCTTGGGCCAACGCCACCACGGACATTCCGGGTCGGTTGCATCCGGTGCAAGCGCTACGGCCATTGCAGGCGCTGCTTGACGCACATCCCGACTCAGTGTTCATCGCGGACGGCGGCGAAATCGGACAGTGGGCACAGGCCGTTTTGAGCGCGCCGCACCGCGTGATCAATGGAGTCGCTGGAGCCATCGGTGCTGCGATTCCATTCGCGCTAGCGGCGCGTGTCGCGTTGCCCGATGCTCCCGTAATAGCGGTCATGGGCGACGGCACATTTGGCTTTCATTGCGCCGAATTCGATACGGCAGTACGCTATGGCCTGCCCTTTGTGGCGGTCATCGGTAACGACGCGCGCTGGAATGCCGAGTATCAAATCCAGTTGCGTGACTACGGGTCGGGCCGCACGATTGGCTGCGAACTGCTGCCATCTCATTACGATCAGGTCGCCAAGGCATTCGGCGGACATGGCGAAAGTGTGAGTTCCGTAGCTGAGATCGGGTCGGCGTTTCAGCGTGCAGCCGAATCAAAGCTACCTGCCTGTGTGAACGTGTTTATAGACGGTTTGCCCGCCCCCAATATCCGGCGTTAATATGGCCACATTTGCGCGACTCAAGTTTTCCCCATTCCAGAGGCGCACACAATTGAGCTTCGAGTTTTAATCGGGTATTTGACCGATACCTATGTCGGGCTGGCTGTAAGTTCACCGCTGGATTCAGAAGTGAGGCCGTGATCGACTCGCTTCCCGCGAGCGACATTCCTCAGGTTACCTGCGATGAGCGGTGGTGTACCAGCATCCATGCACCGCTCTAATCCAACAGCGAGCCTTTCGTACGAAATCCGGCATAGTCGCACCAAGTTGCCTCGCCACTCCTACCTAAATGGGTGGGGCTTTTTGTAGCCGGAAGCGCTACCTTAGTACACGTAATATCCCCGCCGGGGAAAATTTGCCTAAGGTGTCGGTTGCAGAACGACCCATTGCATTGCTGCTGGAGTGGCGTTAAACGCCGAATCGAACCAGCGGCAGGTGGTCATTGAAATGTCTGTCACCTTGTCAAATTGGCTTCGGCGTGCATGACCCGATTCACCGTTCGTTCAAAAGCCGCGCCTTCTTTCGGCTAATACCGTATTGGATATAGCTGCGAGTGGACATCCGGGTGGAGTCGGGAACATAACGGGGTTGAATTGCCATCCCCTCGTCGTTCGCATCCAAGTAGGAGAAATGCATGAAATACCTTGCCCGTATTCTCGTTGTGCTCGAACTTTTGGCAAGCAATATTGCCTTCGCACAGGGCTATCCCAATCGCCCGATTAGGGTCGTTGTCCCGTGGCCAGCCGGACAGGCGACCGACATCGCAGCGCGGATTGTGGCGGAGAAGCTCGCGGCGGCGCTTGGGCAACCGCTTGTTATCGACAATCGCCCTGGCGCAGGCGGCATCATCGGCACCGAATTCGCGTCCAAGGCAAACCCCGACGGCTACACGATTCTTGCTGCGTCAAGCGGCCCCATCTCGGTCAACCCTAATGTGCAAAAGGTTCCGTACAGTGCCGATAAAGACTTTGAACCGATTTGTTTGATCGCCAGCACGCCCTATGTGCTGGTGACACATCCTTCGTTTCCAGCAGCAAACGCTGTGGAGTTCATCGCGCTGCTTCGCGCAAATCCCGGCAAATACACGTTCGCCTCTTCTGGCCATGCCACCACCACTCATTTGTTTACGGAGTTGTTCAACTCGTCGGCGAAGCTCAGCGCAACTCATGTCCCGTACAAAGGCAGCTCGCCCGCGCTAACAGACCTTGTCGGCGGTCATGTGACCTACATGATTGAAACGACAGCGGCTGTTATGGGCCACGTCAAAGCGGGTCGCCTCAAGGCACTCGCGGTTTCCGGTGCCACGCGAGCAATCGCGCTCCCGGACCTTCCGACCATTGCCGAGGCTGCGAACTTGCCCGACTTTGATATGCGCGGCTGGATTGGTCTTCTCGCGCCTGCTGGCATGTCACGGGATACGCGCATGCGCCTCGCAGTCGAAGCCCAGAAAGTGCTGGAGAAGCCCGAGATCAAGGAGCGCTTTCTGGCGCTCGGCGTCGAGCCCAGTCCCCTGATGCTCGACGAATTCTCAGAGTTCCTCAAGAAGCAGAGTGACCGTTATGCCGCTATCGCAAAGCAGGCGAACATCAGACTGGACTGACGACAGATTGGTCAACGCTGACTTTGTTGACTGCCAGACTCAGGCCGCGAATGTTTTTCAGCATCTGAACTACTGGAGCGAGTGATGTGTGAACCGCTTTCAACGTCAAACGTAGCCGCCTGCCACACCTCGGGTGGCGTGGCGACCGGATGATCGTCGACGCGCAAATCCATCTCTGGAAAGCACCCAGCGCTGATTGGCCATGGGTGCCGGGCATGACGCCGCAGATGGCCGAGCCCGTCATCATCGAGAAGCTGGTACCGATTTTGCACGCGTAGCTGATAGCCACCCTAGTCGACGACGCCCCAAACACTGAGCGCACTGCGTAGCGCAACTTCATCTATGTAGTTGGAGATCGCCTCTGAACGAGACTCTGGCAAGTGGTGTAGCAACATAGCCACCGCTTTCCGCTGCGCTGGCGAACAGCACAACAGGAACTTGTTTTTTGTTCCCTCATAAGAGAGATGAAAGAGCAACTGACCACCGTACCAACCGTTGTCTCGCCACAAAGTAGGCAATAAAGCGAACCGCGCGAGCGCAGGGAAAAAATACCCGATTCCTTCTGCGCTGCAAAAGCACATAGGATTCCACCCAGCGTTACCAAGATCTTTGCGCTGCACGGTTTCGCGTGTTACTGCTCGCAGTGTGTCATCGTGCTCTTTGGATGCTTCGCAGCGAGAGAAATTCGTGAAGTGTTCAGGCTTCTCGACGTCAGCGAAAGCATGAGCAACTGTCTGTAGTATTTTTCATCCTCCACGCTTGTAGGCCATGAAGCAGCGCATGACAGCAAATGTTCCATCCCCGAAATAGCCTCTTGCTCCGAGCAGGACACGGCATATTTAAGCGCTGAGGTGGCCATGGTGCGAGACCCATTGGAAAGAGCCCGAACGATGTCGTTGTACACGCCCGCAGCGACTGAAATTTGAGGAACTAGCGTTTTGCAATAGGAGCAAGGGCGAACGGCAAATGGCATAGTTTTTTTGTAGGATGGGCAACTCGTTGCCTGCGGTGTTAGTTGGCAACAAGCGTATTGCGTTTCCACGTTCAAGCAAAGCGCCCCCATGCTCAAATAGCGCATGCCCACCCTCTACCACTGCATCAGCGCCCGTTCCTTTCGCGTCTTGTGGATGCTTGAGGAGTTGGCTTTGACTTACGACCTGCGCATGCTCGCCTTCCCGCCGCGTGCGCATGACAAGTCGTTTCTCGACCTGAATCCGCGTGGTACGGTGCCGTTGTTTATTGACGGTGAAACACGGATGACGGAGTCGGCGGCGATTTGTGAATACTTGGCTCTGCGTCACTCGCCGGGCGTGCTGAGCATCGCTGCGAATGAGAGTGATTTTGGTGACTACCTGAACTATCTGCACATGAGCGATGCGACGCTGACCTTCCCGCAAACATTGGTGTTGCGCTACTCGCGTTTCGAGCCTGCCGAGCGATTGCAGCCGCAGGTGGCGGACGATTACAGCAAGTGGTTTCTGTCGCGTCTGCGAACGCTGGAGCCACATTTGGCGGCGCATGATTTCCTCTGCGCCGGTCGCTTGACGGCCGCAGATGTGGCGGTTGGCTATGCGCTGATGTTGGCTGAATTACTTGGCCTGCATGAACGCTTCACGCCTGCTGTGGCGCAGTATTGGCAACGGTTGCAAACGCGCGACGGATTCGTCCGTGCGATGGTTGCGCAGGACGCCGCAGCGCGCGAGCAGGGCGTTTCTGCGCTGCCTGCTACGGTTACAAATGGATGATTTCTGTGGTGTTAGCTTTTCGTGCAAACGGCGCTTTCATTGGGCTTTGCTGCGTAAATTGCTACAAGTCGACATGTGGCAATAATGGTATCTAATCCCAATTGCAATAGCCATTTCGACAAAAAGCTGAATAGAATTCTCAGGGACGAATTCGACTATTTCAGCCGAAATCCGTGGTACTGGCGATCCTGTCGCGTGGCAACAATCCACGCAAATTAGTACACGTACTGCGCCGTCAACATCATTGCTGGCGTTAAGCGGAGCTCAGCAAACGGCCAGCGGGCCGCGAGAAAGGGCAGGTGCCCATGCGAACGACGCATCGGGTAGGGCAAGAAACAGCGTTGGCATCGATGACCGCGCTTCCAGCCTGCGGCGCCAAAGTCGCAGGCGCGTGCGGCAACGATGAGGGGCTGTGCTCGCTGTGACAAAACGGACAGTGCTCCGCGTGCTGCCGCGCTTGATCGGCAGGACTGAGCGGCTTGCCCGCTGCGTTCACCGCGTTGCGTTTGGTGGCTTGTGCAGAACATAGCGCGTCCCAGTTGGCAACAGGAGCGCGCCCCAGCGCATTAGTGATCGCGGGCGCGAGCGCAGCAAGGGCCGCCACCATCATGGCGAAAATCGTCAGTAGACTGCGGAATCGGCGTTTCGCTCGGACGCACAACAGGGCGAACTTGTAAGCGTAAGTGCACTGTGACTCGAGACCGGCGGTTGTCGTCACTGTGGTTACCATAGCGTCAGGAGTACCAAACCATGCGCCGAATCACAATTTCTGTTAACGATGATCTGGCCGACGAGTTTGATCGGCTGCTTGGGTTGCGCGGGTATCAAAACCGTTCGGAGGCGTTTCGTGATCTGGTGCGCGGCGCGCTGGAAGCAGATCGTCTGGCGTCCGACAGCGCCACGCATTGTGTCGCTTGCGTCAGCTACGTTTACAACCATCACGAACGCGACCTTGCCGCTCGCGTGACGGCCGCACATCACGCGCATCATGACGTGAGTGTGTCAACGATGCACGTGCATCTGGACCACGATCATTGCCTGGAGGCCGCGATTTTGCGCGGGCCGACGGCGGAGGTGAAGCGCTTTTCGCAAGCGCTGATTGCCGAGCGCGGTGTGCGCCATGGTCAGGTGAATCTGGTGCCGGTGGAGGTCGGTCGCCCGCACGAGCATGTCATTGCTGATTCGGCGCGCTTGGTGTCGCCGGCTCATCCACATGCTCACGAGCATTCGCACGACGAGTATCACGATCATGATCACGGGCAAGGCGCTGAATCAGCGCCCCATGTGCATGTACATCCCAAGACTTGAGGGCACCTCTAATAATTCATTTGTGGGGCGCATTGCGTTGTCGCGCAGTGATCGCAATCCTCACGTACCAGGGCGAACCCTGCGGTTGCTGCGCTCCGGGCCACTAGCAGCCTGTCGGACTTAAGCTTCAAGCCGCTTCGCTACGCTGTACTTGCGGCTGTTGTTGCTTAATATTCAGGCATCAATCGTAAATTCAGGGT
>JAYVPF010000339.1:0-12090 GCA_043757535.1 Burkholderiales bacterium | reverse complement strand
ATGTTACTCGCTAGTACCTGAAACTAGTGCGTCTACCAATTCCGCCACCCGGGCATTTCAAGTTATCCGAGATTATAGATTGACCACGAAAAAGTCTGCCAAAACAAGCGTCGCACCTGCCACAAAAATCAAAAAGACAGCCGTCGCCGCCGCGAAAGCGCCGTCCAGTGAGGCTCGCAGCGCTGCTCCCGAAACACCACCGGTCGCAATTCCGAAGTCGGTCAAACGAAATGCCACGAAAGCGGCTGCACCAAAAGCCGTGCAACCTCCAGTCACTGCGACCGCGAAGGGGGCAAAAAAAACTGAAACGGTCGCGACTAAGTCGGCCAAAAAGTTTCCCCCTCAAGCCGCAAAAGCTGAGGTCGCCACGACTGTGCCAACTCTGCCGCAAGCTCGCGTTGTGGTTGCTGCTGCCAACCGGACAAGATCGCCTAAATCCCCAGAAAAAGGCGAAGGCAATGCGAAAACGGCGGCAACGTCACCCAACGTCGCCAAGTCCGGCGTTGCGAAAGCGGTCGTTAACCCCGTAAACAATGAAGCGACTGCGGCAATCGTCCCGTCCAGTGCCATCGTCGGCACCGTCATCGGTCACGCTGACGGCTTCGGTTTCGTCAAACTCGATCAGGGCGGCGACGACATGTATTTGTCCGAAGACGCGATGCGTGCCGTTCTGCACGGTGATCGAGTGGCCGCGCAGGCGACTGGATTTAACCGCGACGGCAAGGTCAACGGCGAGATCGTTTCGATCCTGCAACGGGCGAACCATCGCGTCGTTGGCAAGCTGCGCAGCAAAGAGGGGCAATGGTTTGTGGTCGCCTCCGAGCGGCGCATCAATCAGGACATTTTGATCCCGCGCAACAAGCTGGGCACTGCAACGCTTAATCAGATCGTGGTCGCCGAAATCACGTCGCAACCGACGCTCTATGACGAGGCGACCGGCGAAGTCGTCGAAGTAGTCGGCGACGAAAATTCGAGTGATATCGAACTTGAAATCGCGATTCGCAAACACAATTTGCCGCACATCTTTTCCGATGCAACGCTCGAGGAAGCAGCCGCCTACGGCGATGTCGTCACTGCCGCTGATCGCAAGGGTCGCGTCGATCTGCGCGCCATGGCGCTGGTGACGATTGACGGTGAAACGGCGAAAGATTTTGACGACGCTGTGTATGCGGAAAAGGCAGGCAAGGGCTATCGTCTGGTCGTCGCGATTGCTGACGTTTCACATTACGTTAAGCTCAAGTCCGCGCTCGATACCGATGCCCGCGAACGCACCACCAGCGTGTACTTCCCGCGCCGCGTGATCCCGATGCTGCCGGAAGCGTTGTCGAACGAGTTGTGTTCTTTGCGGTCGAATGTAGATCGCCTGTGCATGGTGTGCGACGTGGCGGTGGACGCGGGCGGGCACATCACCGGCTTTGAGTTTTACGCGGCTGTGATGAACTCAAAAGCGCGACTCACCTACACCGAAGTTGCAGCGCTTTTGCCAACGCTCGAAACCGCGAAACCGAAAGCGGGCAGCATTGATGCGTCGCTGAAAACGCTGTATGCGCTGTTCCAAGTTTTCCGCAAAGCGCGCGAGTATCGCGGCGCGCTGGACTTCGAAGGCCAAGAGGCCGTATTCACCTTCAACGACGATGGCAGCGTGGCGAGCATCAAGCCCGCCGTGCGCAACGATGCGCACAAGTTAATCGAAGAGATGATGCTCGCGGCAAACGTTTGTACCGCGCAATTTCTGGACACGGCGAAACAGCCTCTGCTCTACCGCGTGCACGACATTCCGCTGCCAGTGAAACTTGCAGCATTGCGCGAAACGCTGTCTCTGCGCGGCCTAACGCTCGGTGGTGGCGAAAAGCCGACGCCGCAAGATTACGCAGTCCTCATCAAACAAACTAAAGACCGCATCGATGCGCCAGCGCTGCATACGGTGCTGCTGCGCTCGCTGCCGCAAGCGATTTACACGCCCGATAACGGTGGGCATTTTGGCCTCGCCTACGAGCATTACGCGCACTTCACGTCGCCAATTCGTCGGTACCCGGATCTGCTCGTTCATCGTGGCATCAAGGCTGTACTCGCAGGAAAAAAATACGTCATCGAGGACTGGAAACGACTGGGCGAAATGTGCAGCGCCAACGAGCGCCGCGCCGACATCGCCTCACGCGAAGTCACGCAATTCCTCAAGTCAAAGTATCTTGAGTCACACATCGGAGAGGAGTTCGTCGGAACCATCTCCGGCGTGGTGCCGTTCGGTGTGTTCGTCACGCTTGATGAGACGTTCGCAGACGGCCTCATTCACGCGACCACTTTGCCGCGCGACTACTACCAATTGGGCAATGACAAAGTGACGCTAGTCGGTCAGAGGAGCGGATTCAAACTCGCGCTAGGCGAACGAGTGCGCGTGAAGATTGCGGCGGTGAACGCCGACACCGCGAAGGTAGATTTCCAGTACGTCGAACGGGCGAACGGAACATCGGAAAAGACATAGCGTTCTTTTTTGCTTACGCGATCTTTTTGAGTCCGGTATGAAACCGTTTCGCGTTTCGCACGTAATGATGCGCCGCGCCGTTGACCGATGCGATGGCTTCGGGTGACATTTCGCGTTTGGCGACAGCGGGGCTGCCGACGATCAAGCTTCCGTCCGGGAATTCCTTGCCTTCGGTGACTAGGGCTCCTGCGCCAACAAGGCAGTTCTTACCGATTTTTGCGCCGTTCAGGATGATGGCCCCGATGCCGATCAGGGAACCATCGCCTATTGTGCAGCCGTGCAGCATCGCCTTGTGCCCCACCGTGACGCCCTCACCAACGATCAGCGGCTTGCCGGGGTCGGAGTGGAGAACCGCTGCCTCCTGAACATTGCTGCCCGCACCGATGAGCATCCGCTCGTTGTCGGCCCGGATGATGGCCCCGAACCACACGCTAGTGTTCTCGCCGAAATGGACGTTGCCGATAACTTCGGCGGAGTCAGCCACCCAGGTCGTCGCGGTGATTGTGGGTCTGAGATCGTCGAGTTCGTAAATGGCCATGTGCTGTCCTTTTTTCTTTGCTGCGCGGCGCGATGAATTGCGATGATTATGAGCGGAATTGATTTCTTCGCAACGTGAGCCACCCCCAGTGCTTTCTCCGTCGGGCGTTCGCGACGTGAAATCACCACTGACGATCTGTGTTTGCCGCTTGTCGCATGGCTCTGTTACCGATAACACGGCGTGGCTATTGTTCGCTCCATCGCCTTTGCGCAAACCCAACGAACGACAAATATGTTGAACCTGATGAATCATTTTCGCTCTCTGATCGCTGTAACCGCGGCACTCGGCCTCGCTGCCGTCGCGACGGCAGCACCGATGTTCGCGGGCCTGCAACGGCTATCGCTCGACACCGCGCCCACCGAAAAAATCGAGATTGCCATCTGGTATCCGACGGCAACCATTGCCCGTGAGCAAAGCCTAGGTCCGTTCACGATGACCGTCGCGCTTGACGCGCCCTTTTCATCGACCGCATCGAACGAATCGACCGAGTCGACCACCCGCCCGCTTATCGTCGTGTCGCACGGCACCGGCGGCAACAATTTGACTCACCACGAACTCGCTGCTGCGATGGCCCGATCTGGCTACATCGTTGCAGCGCTGACGCATCCGGGTGACAACTTTCGGGATCGCTCGATGGTGGGATCTCCGAAGTATTTCAGTGAACGCCCGCGTCAGGTGTCTCGCGTGATCGACGCGCTGTTGGCGGACACGACATGGAAGTCGCGCATCGATGCCGCACGCATCGGATTTCTTGGACATTCTGCGGGTGGATTTACCGGCTTGGCGCTTGCTGGGGCCACACCGTCAATCGCGGCAACCGTTCGTCATTGCGCAGCGAATTACGAAAGCGACCCGTGGTTTTGCAGCGTGTCGGGCAGCAAGGAAAAAGCCATCGAAACCGCGAAGCAGGCAGACTTCATGCCGCAGGTGCCGAACTCACGTGACGCTCGCATTCGTGCCGCCGCCCTAATGGCACCGGTCGGCGCGTTCTTCACCGAAACTGAGCTTAAAAAAATCACGATACCTGTGCGCGTTGTGGTGGCCGGACAGGATGCCGTACTGACCCCGCGCTTTCATGCTGCATTCGTCGGACGCAGCATTCCGAATGCGGAGGTCATCACTAGCGAAGCAGGCGGGCACTTCATGCTCGTGTCAAAGATGAATTTCGATCCCGCCGCAATCAACGGCGCGCAGCTCAATCAGGATCCACCGGGATTTGACCGTGCTGCGGCGATAAGCGATGCTGCGAAAGCGCTGCCGGTGTGGTTCGATAAAGCGTTAGCGAAATAAACGTCGCGAAGACTTGTAGTCTTACTTTATAGGTTTGCTGAGTCAGCGCATTAATTCGAGGTTGGGAACGTATCGTGCAACAGTCCTTTGATCGCAATGAAGTCGTGCAGTTTTGGATCGATGGAGGGTCAGGCAGGTGGTTCCGCAAGGACGTTGCGTTTGATGATCGCTTCCGTGAAAAATTCGCTGCAACGTATGAGGCGGCGACGCGAGGGGTGCTTGACAATTGGCTGACCGATGCCGAAGGTGCGCTCGCGCTCTTGATCCTGCTCGACCAATATCCGCGCAACAGTTTTCGCGGCACGGCGCGCATGTTCGCAACCGACGATAAGGCGCTTGACGCCGCGAATCAGGCCATTACTAGCGGTTTCGACGTGACAGCGGAGCCAACGCTGCGCCTGTTTTTTTATACGCCGTTCATTCACTCCGAGCGCATCGAAAATCAGGATCGCGCACTGGAACTCTACGCCCTGCTTGGCGGGGACACAGCACGTCACGCGCACATTCATCGCGACATCATCGCGCGCTTCGGGCGCTTCCCGCATCGCAATCCGTTGCTGGGGCGCGAGACTACGGCAGAGGAACAGCAGTTTCTCGATGAGGGCGGGTTTTCCGGATAGGTAGTTCGTTATCAGCTTTTTCTTGTTTGCCATGTTTAACCGGGGCTGGACTTAAATAATCGATTAAGTCGATATTTGTCAATATGAAGCATTAGCCCCAGTAGAATCGTCATTTCAGAAAAAAGCTGATAAGCATTGTGACCCACTTTTCGTCGCGCAGAATCCGCCCACCTACAATTCGCCTCCATGACCGTTGCGCCCGCTGAACCCAATCGCCTCCCCGCTCAATACGCAATTCCTTTCTCGCTCGTCGGCTTGATCGCGATGGACATGGACTCCACGGCGATCACCATTGAATGCATTGACGAAATCGCTGATTTCGCAGGGGTGAAGGCCGAAGTTTCGGCGGTGACTGAGGCCGCTATGCGCGGCGAGCTGGATTTTCAGGATAGTCTGAGACAGCGTGTTGCCTGCCTCGAAGGGCTTTCGACCAAAGTGCTTGACGAGGTCTACGTTGCACGGCTTCGGCCCTCACCTGGGCTCAAAGAATTGATGGCGGAGGCGCACAAAAACGATGTCAAAACCTTGCTCGTTTCCGGCGGATTCACCTACTTTACCGAGCGCATGCGACAGCGTTTTGGCTACACCTACACCCGCGCCAATACGCTCGGAGAGCGCGATGGACGGCTGACGGGCGCGGTGTGCGGGGCGATCATCGATGCCTCGGAAAAAGCGCGACTGCTGCGCTTTATTGCGTCCACATTGCCCGCGTCGCGCCACGCGACGATTGCAATCGGCGACGGTGCCAATGACCTTCCGATGTTGAAAGCCGCAACACTCGGTGTGGCCTATCACGCCAAGCCCCGCGTCCGCGAGCAGGTGCAGGTCGCCATCAACGTTGGCGGATTAGATACGCTTCTGGCGCTACTGCCCTGATGTTACGGGGGTTTCACTCGTTTTTCTGCCCGTGCTTTGCTAGACTTTTCATAGCTGTCGCTATTTAAATTCCTCCGGGGGGAAACATGAAACATCAACCATCAAACGCCGCGCTAGCGATTCTGCTCGGCGGCGCATCTTTTGTCATGCCTGCGCTGGCGCAGGATGCTGGCAAGCCGACGCCGGGTGCCAACCTCCAGTACGTTGGCGCTGACACGCGTTTTGGCATCGGCATTGACAGCGATCACCATGTTCGTGGCGAGCTGTTTCAGGTGCTGCGCGGCGATGACAAATCGGCCACGCTGGCTGAGATTTGGGGCAGTCGCAACGCGGGCGGTGCCAAGCTGTCGCAGCACTGGGCGAGCGGGACGTCTGCCGTCAACAAAGTGTTTGCCGCGTTGGATCAGGGCGACAAAGACCTGCGCAAAGTAACCGTCGGCGGCGGTCAGGAATACGAAAAATGGTTCTGGAACACCTACCTGAGCAAAGGTCTCTCCGGTGCCCGTCAGAACGCAGTGAGCAGTATCGCAACGACGGTCACGCAAAAAGGCACTGACGCCGGTCGCCCCTACGAAGAAGACGTGACCACCACCGTCACATCGCGCGCCTTCAATCGTCCCTACGACTGGGGCGTCGGTGCACGTATGGGCCATTTCTACGAGGCAGCGCTGGTTCGGTTAACCGCCGGTGTCGACTATGAATGGGGCAAATTTTCCAGCCGTCAATGGACGGGCACGCTGACCGCCGAAAAATTCTTCGCGAGCTCGCCGATTTCGGTGGCGATCTCGGGCGAACTATTCCGCCGCAGCGGTGACTTCGAAGGTCGACGCAATGATCAACGCGGCATGGTGATGCTGCGCTACGAATTGGGCGCGCCGCAAAGCAGCTTCCGATCAAACAAAGTCTCGCGCATGGTCACCGCGACCGAGCGCGTACCTGATCCGAACTGGCGTGCCCCCGCTGCCGCCGCCGCGCCTGCTGTTGTGACAGCGGCTGCAACCCCGGTCGTCGCTACGCCCGCTGAGCCGACCACGCGGATTGAGCAGCGCATTATTCGCGCAAACGCAAATGACGCGCAAGAAACGTACTTTGATCTCAGTTCTGCGACGCTTAAACCTGCGGCGTACAAAGAACTCGACGCGCTGGTGGGCCGTATCGCCGCGCAACGCCCCTACGTCGAATTGAAGGTCAACATCGTCGGCCACACCTGCCCGACCGGCTCGGATCGCGACAACATTACGCTGTCGATCAAACGTGCAGAGGCGGTAAAGGCGTATCTCGTGAAAAAAGGTGTGCCACTTGAACTGGTCTCAGCCAGCGGACAAGCGGGCCGCTCGCCGAAGTACCCGGAAGTAAAGGGCCAGAGCTTCCGCAATCGCCGCACCGATACCGACGTGCTGATTGTCAAAGAGAAGGCAGAAGAAGTTCGTGTCACGGTGCCAGCGGTCGCCGTTGCGCCGCCTGCGCCCGTTGCCCCTGTCGCGCCAATGCCGGCGGTTGCACCGCCAGCGGTCGCGCCGATGATTGATCGTCAGGTTCAACGCGAAGTGATCGAGAACGTGCCTAACAACTGGATGTCGCGTGCGCTACACAATCCGGCGCAACACAAGGCGGCGATTGACACCTATCGTTGGGTGGAAACAAACACGGCAAAGTCAACCGGTGCGCGGCGATTCCTGAATCGTCCGCCGGTCGCAGTCAACGATACGTTTGCCATCGAATGCAGCGCGCCCGTCACCTTTAATGTGCTCGCGAACGACACCGATCCTGATGGCGATACACTCACTATTACCAGCATTTCCACGCCGGGCAAAGGCACCGCCGTCATCTCCGCTGGACGTATTGTCTACACGCCAGCGGCAAGCACCTGTACAGGTGCGGTCGACAGCTTCACCTACACCATCGCTGATGGCAAGGGCGGCACTGCAACCGCGACAGTCTCCGTCAGCGTGAACGCGGCACCTCCGCCACCACCTCCGCCACCACCACCACCTCCACCTCCTCCTCCTCCTCCTCCTCCTACTCCTCCACCTCCACCTCCTCCGCCTGCCAATAATGCGCCTGTGGCCGTCAATGACGTCTACACCGTACCCTGCCTGACCGGGGCGGTGCTTGATGTGTTAGCCAACGACAGCGACAAAGATGGCGATCCGCTGACCATTACGTCGATCACGCAACCGACCAAGGCGGCGATTGCGATCGGGCCGAATGGCAAGACGCTTTTCTACACGCCGTCCGGCACTTGCTTCAAAACTGACACCTTCACCTACACCATCAGTGATGGTAGGGGCGGCTCGGCAACGGCTACGGTGACGTTGATTGATCCGTAATTGATGGGTCGCGCCATGCAGTAGAAAATGGGTCACTTCGGTGGCCCACTTTTTTGCCCGAATTTGATTTATTTCACATAAATAGATGAAACAAATACTCATCGTTCATCACTCAGCCAGCGGCGGAACGCGCGCGATGGTTAGCGCTTTTTGTGCGGGGGCGAGTGACGCGCCCGAGGTCGCCGTGATGACCCGTTCAGCGAACGTAGCCACTGCACGCGATCTACAACGCGCCGACGCACTCATACTCGCCACGCCGGAAAATTTCGGCTACATGGCGGGATCGCTTAAAGAGTTTTTTGATCGCACGTTTTACGCCTGCATGGCCGACACCACTAATGAAGGTGGCGGCAGCGCGAGCCTGCTGGCAGGATGTGCCTATTCGGTGCTGGTGTGCGCAGGCAACGACGGCACGGGCGCGATGCAAAGCGTTGATCGCATCGTCACTGGCTGGCGAATGCGCAAGGCGCATCCGGGGGTGATTGCCCGACGGGTAGGTGGCGAAGCGGGCTCGTCACGCGGCGTGTTGCGCACCGGGGATTTAGCAGCTTGCCGCGAGCTGGGACAGCTGTTTGCCGAAGGGCTCGCGATGGGGGCGCTGTAGGCGCTTCGCTATTTCAAACTGGCTTTGGCGATCGCTTGCATAACACCCGCGCCGAAGCTGGCACCGATCCGTCGCGCGAGCTTGTCGAACGTATTTTCTTCAACGGTGTAATCCACCAGATCTTCCGCTTTGACCACGTCGCGAGCGACACTGCCCACCGAACCAATGCCATCAACCAGCCCGATTTCAATGGCCTTATTGCCGCTCCAGATCAGCCCGCTGAACAAGCCCGGTGTCGTCTCCTTCAGGCGCGCCCCGCGACCGTCTTTCACCGCCTTGATAAACTGCTGATGTACATCAACCAGCACCGATTCAAGGTGCGTTTTGTGCTCCGGCTTCATCGGTGAGAATGGATCCATAAATGCCTTGTTTTCGCCAGCAGTCACTGTACGGTTTTCAAGGCCCAATTTCTCCAACGCTTTGTCCGCACCGAAGCCCTGATAGATCACGCCAATCGAGCCCACGAGACTCGATGGGTCAACGTAAATTTTGTCAGCCGCAGCGGCCACAAAATAGCCACCCGACGCGCACAGTTCATCGACCACTACGTACAACGGTTTCTCGGGATTGTCTTTGCGCAAGCGCTTGATCTCGCTGTAAATGCGCGCCGATTGAACCGGCGAGCCGCCAGGGCTGTTGATGTTCAAAATCACCGCAACGCTGTCAGCATCGCGAAACGCAGCCTCAAGCGCCGCATTAATGTTTTCGGCACTGGCCTTGGAGTTGTCAGCGATTTCGCCTTCCATTTTCACCAGCGCGGTGTGCCGTCCCGTGCTCTCGTTGGCCGACATGCCGTGACCAATCCAGCCGTTAAACCAGGCGAAAACAAGCACAGCCACCGCAATCCAAAGCAGCCTGAAAAAGATTGACCAGCGGCGCTTGGCGGCCTGCTCTCGCACATTGGCGAGCGCTAGTTTGGTGACAAGTTCGCGTTCCCAGCCGGGTTGTGAGGGCAGTTGATCCATGGGGTCCATCGTTCGAATTATTTATGCGTTGGCTTCAAGGTAGCTGCGCAGCGCAGATACCGAATCTACCAGTGTTAGCTTACGGTGAGCTTGGAGCAGCTCCGGGGGATGCGCGCCGTAGGTCACGCCAATGGCGGCTGCGCCCGCGTTTTCGGCGAGTTGTAGGTCGTGCGTGGTGTCACCAATCATCACGGTATCGGCGGCAGTCATGCCGGTTTCATCGAACAGCGCGTTCAGCATGCCTGGATGCGGTTTGGCGAACCCTTCGTCGCCACAGCGGGAGGCGACGAAAAACTCGCGCACGCCCAGCGTCTCAAACGCACGATCCAGGCCTTTTCTCGACTTACCTGTCGCCACAGCGAGCCAATGGCCGCGTGCTTTGAGCGCCGTCAGCATCTCGGTCACGCCAGCGAACAGAAAAATCTCGTTCTCGCCAGCCATGAAATGATGGCGATAACGATCCGTCAACGGCAACAAATCGGACTCTTTAAGCGTCGGAATCGCGTGCTCCAGCGCGGGTCGCAGGCCCATGCCGATGATGAACGCAGCCTGCGCATCCGTCGGAATCGGGTAACCCAGATCCTCAGCCGAGCGCTGCAAGGCGCGTTTGATGACCCCAGTGGAGTCAGCCAAAGTGCCATCCCAGTCGAAGACGATGAAGGGGTATTTTTTGTTTGTCATGCAGGTTCACCATACCAAAACGCCGACAAGTCGCGCGGCAATGGCGCTTCGACAGTGACCGAGTTGGCGGTAACGGGGTGTTCAAAGGTGAATGATTTGGCATGCAAAAACATGCGCTTGAAGCCGGAGGCACGCAAAGCTTTGTTCCACGCGTTGTCGCCGTACTTGTCGTCCCCTGCAATCGGAAAACCGCAGTGTTGCAGGTGAACGCGGATTTGGTGGGTGCGACCGGTTTTAAGCTCGGCCTCAAGCAAGCTCATGTCGTTACGGCGTTCAACGAGGTTAAAGACGGTGTGGGCGAACTGCCCTTTGTCCACATTTACCTCAACCCTACGCTCGCCATTCGGCTGCGTGTACTTCGCGAGCGGCGCTTTGACGTGCTGGCGATCATTCACCCATTCTCCCTTAACTACGGCCATATACCTCTTATCACCTGTCTTTTCACGCAAAGTGTCGTGCATTCCAATCAGTGCAACTCGCGTCTTTGCGATCAATAAAACACCCGATGTGTCGCGATCCAGCCGATGGACAAGCTCCAGGAGCGGCGCATTGGGCCGCGACATGCGAATCTGCTCGATCACGCCAAAACTGACGCCAGATCCCCCGTGAACGGCCACCCCAGCAAGCTTGTTAACGGCGATCAGATGATCATCTTCCCACACAATTTCGTGTGGAAAGTCGCCGGTGAGCTGTCTATATTCGGGCTCCGCAGCGACGCGAACCGGTGGAATGCGCAACTCGTCGCCCGCCGCGAGCTTGGTTTCAGCCTTGGCGCGCCCGCCATTCACGCGCACTTCGCCGGAGCGAACAATGCGGTAAACATGCGTTTTCGGGACGCCTTTCAGCTCCCGAATGAGAAAATTGTCCAAACGCTGGCCAGCATAAACCTCTGACACGCGCACATGCCGCACTTGAGCACCGGCGTTTGCTGCCGTAGCGGTGGTCGCACCCAAGCCTGCGCGAGGCGTCGCGCCAGTGCCTACGCGAGGCAAAGAAAGCGGAGTAGAAATGCGGGCTAAGTCCTTCATTTGCCTTATAATTCGCACGTTGTCTGGCTTCGAAGGAAGTTCGGCATTTTGAATCAAGCGGTCAACTTGTAGATCGTACGAACAGTTTGGCACTTTTTTGATGATCACAATCGAATATCAAAAAATCTTCCGAGTCGATATGGTGAAAACATCACGTCCACCGATTTCTTAACTGCTCGTCCGACCCTGCACCACCCATCGGTTCCACGGTCAAGCTGCCACCGAGAAAAGCGGCGATTGTAAGAGTTCGGCCACCGCGCATCGCACTGTTGCTCGCTGGCCTGTGAAAAGTTTGATAGGGGTGCGTCGCAAATCGCGTCGGGCCCACATGAAAAATAATTGTCAATGAATCCGCGCACCAGCGCTTTTGGTTCACCCGCGAAAACATTCAGCGGTGGAATCACTCAAAACACTCTCCCCCAAGCAATACACGCTTGGCCAGCAGAGTCGTCGCCTGGTCATCTGCTGATTCCCTCACTGACGTTTTTCGCCTCAAATAGCCGCATCCGACGCCGCTGAAGTCCTAAGAGACTACGGCGGCGCATCGTCATTGCGTCACAGGCCACCGCGTAACGACTGCCCTGCCCGAAAAGCTGGACAAGGAAGGTACGCATGAAACGCATGCTGTTTAACGCAACCCAGTCAGAAGAACTGCGCGTTGCCATCGTCGACGGTC